>JAFRRE010000117.1 GCA_017428285.1 Bacteroidales bacterium
CAAGCACAACAGTGATATTGCCATTGGGAATGTTGTCGGGAGCAATATCTTTAACGTGTTCTTTATTTTGGGCACAAGTGCCTTGATAAGACCTTTGCCTGCCTATCAAGGTGTTGAATTGGACTCTTTCTTGGTGGCACTAAGTGGGGCTGTCGTCTGGCTTTTGTTAATCTGCAACAAGAAGCGAACCATCAACCGCTGGGGAGGAGCGTTGTTGCTCACTATCTATGCAGTTTATCTTTCTTTCCGATTGGGAGTAATTTAGGAGTATAAATCCGCAATTCGGGCAGGGGTTTGGGTTGCGGATTTTTTTTCATCCTCAAGGAACACCATTTTTGCGATTTTCCGTACTTTTGCACCTCAAAAAATGGAGTTTTGGCGTATAATGAACGCGTTTTGCCTTTAGGCATGTAAATCCTGTTACCAGCTGAAATCCAGAATTTTAGTTGTTTAATCTTAGGTAAAAACAGGACAAAAATCCATGCAATAACCTTTATTTATCGTTTTATGAGAATCAGACATTACGCAGTGATGTTTCTGTCGCTCGCGCTATGTGTTTCGGCGCAGGCACAGAAACGAAGCATGACGCTTGAAGAGTTGTTTCGCCTCGCCGACGAGAACAACAAAGCATTGAAAACCAGCAGCATCGGAATCCAAGTCGCACAAGAAGGCTTGCTTTCGGCGCAAAGCGGTCGCCTGCCCGACGTCAAGACCTCGCTTTCGGCCTCCTACATCGGCAACGGCTACCTATGGGACCGAGACTTCAGCAACGGGATGCCTATCGACATGCCGCATTTTGGCAACAACTTCAGCCTTCAGGTGGCGCAGGTCATCTATGCCGGAGGTGCCCTCAACAGCGGCATCGCATTAGCCGACTTGGGTGTCCAGATGGCCCAATTGCAGCACGAACAGAAACGACAGGAGACACACTACCTGCTGGTAGGCTATTATTTGGACATCTACAAACTCAACAACCAACTGCGTGTCTTTGAACAAAATATAGCCCTCGTGGAAAAGGTGCTCGAAGACCTCCAAAATCGCCATGAGCAGGGCATGGCACTGAAAAACGATCTAACGCGCTATGAGTTGCAACTCGAAAACCTCAAGATGCAACGCACCCGCCTCAACAATGCAAAAAACATTCTCAATTATCAACTAACACAAGCCATCGGGCTGGAAACATCTACCGAAATCGAACCCGATACCACTTTGATAGCAAACACTTTACCCATGCTTTCGGAAAGCGATTGGCATAATAACGCCATTGCATCCTCGCCAACCCTTCAGCAACTCGACCTTGTTATTCGCATGAACGAAGAGAAAGCATCACTCGCGAAGTCGGCACGACGGCCCAAACTTGCCCTCGTCGCAGAAGACCACTTGGACGGCCCAATCCTCATCGAAGTGCCTGTGCTCAACAACAACTTCAACTATTGGTTTGTCGGTTTGGGTCTGCAATACGACCTCTCGGCACTTTACAAAAGCACCCACAACATCCGAAAGGCCAACTTGGAGACGCGACGAAGCCAAGAAGAGAAATCCGTGGTGGCCGAGGGCATCGACAACGGCATCCATGCGGTGTTCATGAAATATCAGGAGGCAATCAGAGACTTGGAGATCTGTGAGAAAACCTTGGTTTTGGCCAATGAAAACTACCGCATGACGAGCAACCGCTACGACAACGAATTGGCTCGCCTCACCGACATGCTCGATGCCTCCAATAGCAAACTCTCCGCCGAGTTGGAATGGGTCAACGCGAAAATCAGCATCATTTATTATTACCTCAACCTCAATTATTTAACCGGAAAACTCTAAGCCATGAAGAAACAAACCAAGAAAATCGTTGCCAACATCATCGTCGTCGCACTACTCATTGCAGGCATCGTGTGGGTCTGCGCCCAGTTTTGGCATGTCATGAAGACCACATATACCAACAATGCCCAGGTGTATCAGCACATTGCGCCCGTCAGCAGCAAGGTGCCTGGCTTCATCAAGGAAATCCGCTTCGACGAATTCCAGCACGTCAAGAAAGGCGATACCTTAGTCCTGATTGAAGATGCAGAGTTTCGCCTGCAATTGGCGCAGGCACGGGCCAACTACAAAAACGCCACTGTCGGCAAGGCTGCCATGAACACCAGCATCCGCACCACCCAAAACAATATTGCCGTCAGCGATGCCAGCTTGCGCGAGTTGGAAATCCGCCTGCAAAAGGCCGAAGCCGACTACCTTCGCTACAAGAATCTTTACGAAAGCGAGACCGTCACCAAGGCCGAGTTCGAAGGTGTGAAAACGCAATACGAGGCCATGAAAGCCAGCTACGAGACCATGAAGCAACAGCAGCAAAGCACCCGCCTCGTCAAGAGCGAACAGACCCAACGCCTCGACCAAAACGATGCGGGCATCGCCATCGCCGAGGCCGCGCTCAACCTCGCCGAACTCAACCTTTCCTATACCGTCATCACCGCGCCTTGCGACGGCTACACTTCGCCAAAGACCATCCATGAGGGCGAACTCATCCAACCCGGGATGAACCTCGTCAGCATCGTCAGCGACGAAGACTGCTGGGTCATCGCCAATTACCGCGAGAAACAACTGCGCCACCTCAATGTCGGTTCAAAAATGAAAATCACTGTCGATGCCCTTCCTGACCAGACGTTCCACGGCACCGTGACAGCTATCTCCAGTGCCACTGGCGCCCGTTATTCCATTGTGCCGCAAGACAATTCAACGGGCAACTTCGTCAAGACCGAACAGCGCGTTCCCGTCAAGATCGCCTTCGATGCCGACAACGATGCCGAGGCCATGAAACAACTGCGTGCCGGACTCAATGTTGAATGTGAAATAGAGAACTAAATGGCTGGACAACAACAGGGCTTCTCCATGCCCATATACAAGGACTTTGTCCCCGAAAAACTCCGTTTCTGGATTACGCTGTTCTTTCCGCTTGTATTCCAGATGTCGGACGCGCTCTTCATGGGTCTTTCGGAACCGATTTCCGCCACCACTTCGCTCACACCCAACGATGTGCTATTCTGCGGTTTCTGCGGCATGATTGGCGTCACCGTGACCTTTCCGGTGCTTTTTCGGTTCAAGTTCCGCTTCACCACCAAGCAGATTTTGCTCATCGTGTCGTTGGGCATGGTGTTGTGCAACATCATCTGCCTGAACACCACCTTCATGCCAGTTTTGGCAATCACCAACTTCCTTTTCGGCATCCTGAAACTTTGGGGCTCTTTCGAGTGCTTCTCCTCGGTGATGATGAAGGTGTCGCCACACTATAATTTCGCGCCGTTTTTGGCCATCGTGTTCACTGTCGTCTTTGGCGGCATCGAACTATCGGGCATCGTGGCAAACCATGTCATCTATGGCCTGCCTTGGCAATACATGAACTACCTAATGATGGGCTTGCAACTCATTGTGGCCCTGATGGTTTTCGTGCTGATGAAAGACATCCGCCTCATGCCGCTCAATCGGCTCTATGGCATCAGTTGGATCGGTATGTTCCTTTGGGGCATCGTTTGGGGCGCATTCACCTTCATTTTCGTTTATGGCGACCAAATCCAATGGTTCCGTTCGCCCTATACTCATATCGCTATCGGTGTGATGCTCGTGGCGCTCTCAGTGCTGGTTTACAGAATGTTCCACTATCGGCATCCCTATTTGGAATATCCCGCTTTCCGTTACCGCAACCTGTGGAACATCCTATTGCTTTTCTTTGTCGCCGCCTTGCTGATGAGTACCGAAAGTGTGTTGCACCACATCTTCACTGAGGAAGTGCTGCATTATGGCGCATTGAGTATCGCCAACCTGAAATGGTGGGTTTTGGCGGGCATCCTTTTCGGCGGTTTCTTCTCCGTGCAATCCATCGACCGCTGGCATTTCAATTACAAACTATTGACTTTCATTAGTATAGGTTGCATCACGCTTTATGTCTTGCTGATGACTTTTGCCATATCGCCGCAAACGCCAATTCGATTGTTCTACATTCCAATGTTCCTTTATGGTGTCGGCCATGTGATGATTTTCATCGTCCTGACCACCTACGTGGAAGGCGTGGTGCCCTTGCAGCATCGTTTCCAGGTGCTGACCATCCTCGGTTTTGTGCGTATTGGTCCCGGCTCGGCGGTGGGCAGTGCCTTGTGCGGACATCTTTTCAAGATGGAGATGGTGAAAAACCTCAATGGTTTAGGCTCACAAGTGAATCCCATCTCGTTCCGAAGCCATGACTACGGCAGCATCGCCAACGAAGTGGTCGAAAACGCTATGATGCTCAGTCTCCGTAACCTTAACGGTCTTGCAGCGTTAATCGGCATCATCACCCTTATCCTTTTGATGGCCAGCCGTTATCAGCCGCAAATCAAGAATACTTTGCCTACCTTGCATCGGGCTTATAAGGTGTTTTCGAGAAAATAGTCTTACCGACTGAACTCGCAATTCAGGTAAGGGGATTTTTCTACGCATCGTATTTTTCAGACTGGATTTCGAAATAATTTGTACTTTTGCAAAGTTCTAAACGACATGGCGGACCTGACCTTACATAGCAACACGGAATCATTCATTGGCGACATCAAGCGGCTGGTGGAACAAGGACGCAATGCGGCATACGGAGCCGTGAACGCCGTGATGATTGAGACCTATTGGCGCATAGGACAACGCATCGTGGAGCAAGAGCAAAAAGGCAAGGAACGCGCCGAATATGGAACGCAGTTGATTGAAATGCTTTCCGAGGAACTCACTAAAACATACGGTAAAGGATTCAGCAAACGTAATCTTCAGTATTTTAGAAGTTTCTATCTAACATTCAACAACTTGGAAATTGTGCAAACGCGTTTGCACAATTTGAAGTGGTCTCATATCCTGACCACCTTGCGTGTCGAAGACCCTGTTGCCGCACGATGGTATTTGCAAACCGCTTCGCAGGAAATGTGGAGCGTGCGCACCCTCGACCGTAACATCAGCACACAATATTTCGAGCGTCATTTCAAGCAGCCGCAGATTTTGGGAAACCCTGAAAAAAAGGTGGTCCCTGACAAATTGGAGATTCTGAAAAGCCCCATCATGGCTGAATTTCTCGGCTTCAAGCATGACACCGACTTTTCGGAAACGGAGTTGGAAAAAGGCCTGATTTCGCATTTGCAGGATTTCTTGGTTGAGATGGGACGCGGATTTGCGTTTGTGGCCCGTCAGCAGCATATCTTCACCGACATGGGCGATTTCTACATCGACCTCGTTTTCTACAACTATCTCTTGAAGTGCTTCGTCCTCATCGACTTGAAAAAGGGACAAATCACCCACCAAGACGTGGGGCAAATGGACATGTATGTGCGGATGTATGACGACCTGAAGCGCACCGAGGGCGACAATCCGACCATTGGCATCGTATTGTGCAGTGAGACCAGCAAGGACATTGCCCGTTACTCGATTCTGCACGACATCGACAATCTTTTTGCCGCCAAATACATGCCGCTGATGCCCACCGAGGAAGAACTGCGCCGCGAGATTGAGCAACAGAAGGAATTGTATAGATTGCAACAAGAGAATAAGTAGCCACAACTTCACGCTATCCACCTTGGCAAGGATTTCTGTCGTGTTGGATAATCCGCTGATTTCGGTTCCGAATTAAGGCTTCAGATTCCAAGATTGAATAGGGATTAGTGGGCATAGCTACTATTTTATTTCTATGCACACAAAAAAGCCATTCTCCCAATCCAATTTTGCAATTGGTAATGAGAGGATGTATTTACCGCCATTTAGGAATTTTTACTGAACAAGGCGGACTGAGAGTCCAGGACAACGGTATGGAGCACCATTGATATGAAGACCATCATGATAAATAGTCACAGGCCACGCGCAACTGCTACCTGCGCATGAAGCCGACCAGTAATAGCCACCGTAACCCACGTAGTTGACCGAAGTTCCATCGCGCTGGCCTGCAGCAGGAAGAAAGACCGCTCCATGTCCCTCAAGTGAGTTTGTCCATGTCGAAGAACTGATTATGTTGCTGCTGTAGATTGCTTCGCCTTGGTTAACACAATTCAAGGTGTAAAAATTATTACTCCAATTGTCGGGCAATAAGATAACGCCATTTATATTGTTCACCTGCGCCTTGGCAAAGCGAATGCCAGAGTTGGTAGTGCGCGTATTGAAAACATACCTCCATTCATCAACTGTCAATGTACGCCATTGGTGACTTTGGTTACCCCCATTTGAGATAGCATTGTAATAACCCCAATCGGAGTTAGCATAATTGCCTGTCAAATTATGATTTCCATATGGCCCATAACATTCTGGACAAGAATTGTTGGAATCCCAAGGATGATAATAAGTGTTCCCGCAATTCCAACCACTTGTACCCCAACCAAAAAGATCAATATAGCCACTATACGACGAAGAGATATTGCTGTTTGCACTGCCAATGCAATCATACTGATTGGTTGCAAAACGCCAAGTATTTGTTGAAGCTTTAAATTGCAAGTTTCCTTGAGAAAAATGAACCTGCTGTGTGGCACTTACAGAGAAACTTCCAGGCAACACACCATTAGGCCAAATTGGGGTATTATCAAAATGCGCAACCAAACTTCTATTGCTAGTCACTGTAAATGTATAAGTGGCAGTAATGGAGACTTGGCTGCCATTCACCGTCCAATTGGTGAAAGTGTAGCCACTGTTGGCATAAGCATGCACTGTGCACGACTGGCCGTAGGTATAGGTGCCGCCACCACTCACTGTTCCACCAGCACTTGGGCTAGCTGAAACACTAATGGTGTAGCTATTGGCTTGGAAATGGGCAACGTATGAAGCCGACTCCGTCACTGTGAAAGTGTAGGAGACATTGGTGGATACCTGGGTGCCGTTCTTTGTCCATTTGACAAAAGTGTAACCTGTTGCATGGTTTGCTGTCAAGGTACAACTTTGCCCGTAAGTATAAGTGCCGCCACCGCTTACTGTTCCGCCGTTACTTGGACTAGCCGAAGCACTGATGGTGTAGCTTTGTGCCTGGAATTGCGCTACAAGGGTACGATTACCTGTCACGTTGAATGTGTAACTGGTATTTGTTGAAACCTGTGTGCCGTTTTCCGTCCATTTTAGGAAGTTATACCCCGTAGCCTTTGTTGCATTTACCGTGCACGATTGCCCTTGCTGATATGTGCCACCTCCCGTCACTGTGCCACCGTTTGTGGGATTGGCAGAAACGCTAATGGTATAGGTGGGTGTTTGGGAAGTCTTGAAATTCACTTCTTCACCATACGCTGGGCCTTGGCTGTTAATGGCGTAGGCTCTCACATAATAAGTGGTGTTGGGTGTCAGTCCCGTCATATTTGTCGTGAACTCGCCCGTGCCAGTTCCGCTGTTGGCATGGCTTCCGCTGATGGTTGGGTTGTGGCTCGTGCTCCAGCAGATGCCGCGCTCGGTGACAGAGGCACCACCATCGCTGATAACATTGCCTCCTCCAGTAGCAGTAGTGTTACCGATGTTGGTCACGCTGGCTGTAGTTACGCCTGGGACTGAAATGGACAGGGTAGTAAATTCCACTTCATCACCATAAGCGGGTTCCACCCCATTAATGGCGTAGGCTCGCACATAATATGTGGTATTAGCGGTTAGGTTGGTCATTGCTGCGGTAAATTCACCCGTGCCATCACCTGCCTCAACATGCGTCCCATTTATAGTGGGTTCATGGTGGGTGCTCCAACACAAGCCGCGCTCCGTAACATCACTGCCACCATCGTTAGTCACATTGCCGCTGCCCATAGCAGATGTGGTGGTAATGTTGGTCACGATGCCAGTCGAGACCGTCGGTGGATTGGCTCCCGTGACAAAATCCACTTCTTCACCGTAGTTCGGCCCCTTGCTGTTGATGGCGTAGGCACGAACATAGTATTTAGTATGTGCGTTCAAGCCAGTGATGTTGCAAGTAAAACTACCCATTCCTTCGCCTGCCTGCATCTTGTGGTTGTTGACGGTTGGATTATGGCTTGTGCTCCAACACACACCGCGTTCAGTCACTATCGTACCACCATCGCTGGTCACCTCTCCACCACATTTTGCAGAGGTTTGTGCGATGTCAGTCACAGGGGCTGTGGTTACCTCTGGCAAGTCAAAATCTATGGTGGTAAAGTCTTTTTCTTCTCCGTAGCCCACACCTTTACTATTCTTAGCGTACGCGCGAACATAATAGGTTGTGTTGGCAGAAAGACTAGACAAATTGCAGGCGAATTCGCCCAATCCACTTCCCGAAGAGACATGGCTCTCGTTTATGGTTGGATTATGATTCGTGCTCCAGCACACGCCACGTTCGGTGATGTTGGCACCACCGTCGCCAGTGACATGGCCGCCACACGAGGCCGTTGTAGTTCCAATATTTTCCACTTCGGAAGTTTTCACAATTGGGAGCTCGTTGTCACGAGTAGTGAAAGTCACTTTGCCACTCGTTCCAGTGCCTCCTGCGTTTTTGGCAAAAGCCTCATAAACGTAAGTGGTATTAGGTTGAAGGTTGTTCAATTCAGCGGAATAGACACCGACACCACTGCCGCAGAAGACGGTGTCAAGGCTTCCGCCCGAGAGGCCGTAAACAAAACCTCTCGACTTCACCTCTGCGCCACCTTGATCTGTCACCTCGGCTGACACGCCAGCACTTGTATAATTGAGTGTAATGGCACCATCATTGACCTTAACAGTGGGAACTTCTATTTTCTCCTTTTTGCAAGTTATCAGTCCAAACGCAACAACAGCCATAATTACAAATGCTGTTATCCTTCTATAGTTGTTTTTCATAACGCTTTACAATTAATTGGTTTTCAAAACATCAACAAATTCCTTGGCGTAAGTCTTCAGTAGTCTGAATTTGTCTTGTCCCAATGATTGAGAACAGTCCAAGTTCAGCATGACGAGCGAACTATAATAATTGTTTGTAATCTCCGTGTTTCCCGATGAGGTGAACTCGGTGTTGTGACGCCAGACATTCGCATTGGCATTGTACTTCCACTCTTGCAAATGGGCAATGGTTTGGTTGTTGAACTCGCTATTGTCGGCATTTCCCATGCCTTCAAACTCGAAAACGGCAAAAGGAGGATTCATTTCAACCGCTGTTACCGTAGTTCCGCTTGTGCTTGTTACGCCTCTGTATTGCACATTGGTAAGTACACCTACACCATTGCTGTTGGTAATGTAAACGCCTTCAATATACTTTTGAGATTGCAAGGCATCATTTGGCTCAACGGTAGTAATATCAAAGGTGAAGCGCACACGGGTGTTGGGGTCTGGCGCAGGTGGGCGTAAAGTCATGATGGCGTTGGTGTTTTTTTCATGCAGTTTTTCTGCGATTTCCCTAAATGCCTCGCGTACTTCATCAAAACTGGTCACATTGTGTACATAGGTGTCAAAGTCTTCGTCAGGTAAAGATGAAATGCCGTTCAGGTTGTTCAAAAACACGGGAATATCGTAACTCTCTACATCATTGCCTTGAATACCGATAGTGTGAGCACCGATTTTCTTGGTGCCAATCTTTTCGTTTCTTATGCGTTGTGTCACCGCTTGGAGATATTCCGTTCCACTATTATAATTAGTATTCATCGTATAAGAGCCTTCATCCAAACCATCAGTAAAGTTTACGATAGAGACATTAATCAAATCTTGTGGAATACCATTTGAGGCAAGCATGTCAAGAGAGGTGTTCACTGCATGATAAAGAAGTGTGGCTCCGCCCAAATCCAAACCATCAATGAAATCCTTTGTCTGCTGGATGGTCGCTGCATCAAGGCGTGTAATGGGTCTGGTGTAAAGCTGTTGGTTGAAACCTATGACACCAAGATACATACCAGCGGGAAGCGAACCACTATTACCTCCGTTTCCGTTGCCCCCACCATTTCCGCCATTATTACCTCCATTGTTTGGATCATTCGGGTCATCTGGTTTTGTACATCCAGCGGCACAAACTACCGCCACCGTTAACATTAAGGCCGCTAAAGCCTTCGTGAATTTCTTCATATCTGTTGAGTTTTAATGTGATTTCAAATCCTTTTGTTGGCCGACTCCTTCACCAACCAAATAAACCATCATTAAAACACAAAAGAAAAAGCGCGGGAGTCAAAACTATTGCTCATCCCGAACTCTGAGGCTCTCGCATTGCCCATCTCTCGAGGATAAACAATGCCGATGCCCACGCTTCGATTATATACACAAATGTATGTACGAAACAATGGACGTAGAACATTGTCTTACCGTGCGAGAGATTAGAATTTGCGAGATTCAGAGTTCCGCAGATAAAACGTCAGTTCAACGTCTTTCCATTATGTTTGCCAAGCGCATTTTGCGCGTTTGGCATCGCAAAGAAACGAAAAATAATTGAAACAAAGGTCTAAAAAGATGAAAATGTACTGTTTTGTAGACCAAAACAAAATCCAAGGCGAAGCAAAGCTCCCTCAAAAACAGAGAAATTGTGCAAAACAATCCGCAATTTTGGCAAGGGCTTGGGTTGCGGAATCCCAACTTTTTTTCATCCTATAGAGAACAACCTTTCCTCGATTTTTAGTACTTTTGCACCCGAATTCGGCGAGCGTGTCGGTAGCCGAATCATAGGGTGAATCTGTAAGAACTATGCCAGTTGGACACATGTTTAATTGAATAGATTCTTACGTATGAAGAGAGATTCATCCAATCCAAAGATTCTTGTTGCGACCATCCTTTCGATGTCGCTGTTGACTGTGATGGCGGGAGCCGCCGTCGCACCTGCCTTGAACGCCATCAGCGCCCATTTTGCTGACGCCAATCCGCTGCTCATCCAGTTTGTGGTGAGCATGCCCGCGCTGTTCATCATCCTCACCAACCTCTGTTTTCCGATGCTCTGCCGCGTGATGCGCACCCGCACTATCGCCCTTTGCGGCCTGCTGCTTTATGTGGCGGCGGGAAGCGGGGCCTTTTTCGCTGACAACATTGCTGTGCTGCTGGTACTCAGGGCATTGTTGGGTGTGAGTGTGGGCATGATCATGCCGCTTTCCACGGGACTTTTGGCCTACTATTTCCCTCCCGAGGAGCAAGCCCGCCTAATGGGTCTTGCCGCTGCCATGAACCAGATGGGCGGCGTGGTGGCCACTTTCCTCGCGGGAATGTTGGCGGCAGTTAGTTGGAACTATGCCTTCTTGGTGTATCTGCTTGGCCTCATCGCCGTAGTGCTCGTTATGCTTTTCCTGCCCAACGAAAGTCTGATGAAAAATGCCCCAACAACTCTAAACTCTAAACCCTCAACTCTAAACTTACTAAAGAAATACCACCCCTCGGTCGTTGGCATGTTCTTAGTGATGATCCTTTTCTTCATCTATCCCACCAACTTCGCACTGACGGCCTCTGGGATGCTCTCTGTGAAGGGTGTCACCTTGGTGATGATGGGCTTGGATGTGGTGGCTTTCTTGGTAGGTTTGGTTTTTGGTGCAATGATGAAACGCTTTGCCGCACAGATGAAATACGCTGCCCCCATCGGCTTCATGGCGGGGTATTTATGCCTTGCCGGAGGGACTTCTTTGTCACTTCTTTTGCTTGGCTCGGCACTCATCGGCATTGCCAACGGCATCGGCGTTCCCTACCTGAACACCATCGGAAGCGTGAAAGCGGGCAAGGAAGCCGCCGCCACCGTGATGCCTTTGCTTTCCACGGCGCTCTATTTGGGACAGTTCCTCTCCCCACTGATTGTTTCGCCTATCGCATCGGCTGCTCATTTGTCACCATATATGGTAGGCGCAATCATCGCGGTCGTTTATCTGCTTCAGGCCATCGTTACTAGGAAGGGGCAGATGTTGCCGAAGTAATCAAAAAAGCATAATCTATTTATCTAACGAACTCGTTTTCAAATCTTTGAAAAGAGCAATAATTATCTTATTAACCCAAAAAGTAATATTATGTCAGTAACAGTCAAAAATGAAATCAGCAAGGCTGAAGTGCTTGTTTCGGGCCTGAAGAAACACCTCGATGAGGTGAAACAACTCGGCATTACCGCCGATGAAATCAAAAAGATGGAAGAGCTGAGCCAAACCCTTCTTCAAAAAGACGAAGAGGTAGAAGCCTTGCGTCGTGAGGCCAATGAAAAAGGGCGCGAAAACCGCGAACTTTTGGCAGAACTGAAAGAACAGATGCTCGCTTTCCGCAAAGCTGTCAAGCAACGCTACATGCAACCCGATTGGATTAAATACGGTGTTCAGGATAAACGGTAACATCTTTAAGACAATCCTCAAAAATACCGCAATCCAGGCATAGGCTTAGATTGCGGTATTTTTCGTTCAAAAGGAACGGCAAGTAGATTTCGCCCGTTTATGAATTGTTTTTTATTAACTTTGCAGCAGAATTGCGAAACAGATAAATCGGAATTTGCAAAGGACTTGATGATGAGAAAAGAACTATCGGAAATGACGTTGGAAGAGTTGTGGGAGTTATTCCCCATCTTCCTTGTTCAGCCCAATGATCAATGGAATGAATACTTCAAGGAAATAGAAACTGAACTTACTAACCTTTTGACAGGTTATCCTGTTAAAAGAATCAGTCACATTGGAAGCACAGCGATCC
>JAFRRE010000118.1 GCA_017428285.1 Bacteroidales bacterium
GTCATCTCACAGGCCCCTGGCAAGGTGGTGTTGCGCAACTTCGAAGGCGTCATCACGACCTACACCGAGCCGACCGAGTACCACAGCGAGTGCAACTGCCCCGAGTGTCAGGCTGCCCGCGCCAAGGAACAGGTGGCTGCCGACAAGGCCGTCGACGGTGTGATTTCACTGCTTGAAGGCGAGAGAATGAACATCGAGCCTAAGGCTTTGAAGAGACACGAGAGAAACGCGAACAGGTAATTAATTAAGGTGAATGGTAGAGACGCGAGCAATCGCGTCTCTACTATCCGCAGTTTTTTAGCAAAATAGTAGGCCTTATGAACGAAATGGTACCCAACCAGCAGAACCTCATCATCTACAACACCTTGGACGGCAAGGTGAGTGTTACGATGATGGCTCGTGATGGCAATGTCTGGATGAACCAGAAACAGATGGCCGAACTTTTTGCCACCTCGGTTCCCAATGTCAATATTCACATATCCAACATACTGAAAGAAAATGAGTTAGATAAAGATTCAGTTATTAAGGATTATTTAATAACTGCTACTGACGGGAAGCATTACAATGTCACTTTCTACTCGTTGGATATGGTATTGGCGGTTGGTTTCCGTGTGAAGGGGAAGCGCGGCACGCAATTCCGCATTTGGGCCAATCAACACTTGAAGGAATTCATCGTGAAAGGCTTTGTGCTTGACGATGAACGCCTCAAGAACCCCGATGGTCGCCCCGACTACTTTGATGAGTTGCTTGAACGCATTCGCGACATTCGAGCCTCGGAGAAACGCTTCTATCAAAAACTGCGTGATCTATTCGCCTTAAGCAGCGACTACGACTCTACCGACAAGGCTACCCAGATGTTCTTTGCCGAAACGCAAAACAAGTTGCTTTACGCTGTCACCCATCAAACCGCTGCCGAAATCATCGTCAGCCGCGCTGATGCCTCGCAACCTAACATGGCACTTACTTCCTGGAAAGGTTCGGTGGTACGCAAGCAAGACATCTATATCGCCAAGAACTATCTTCGTGCTGATGAGATAGACTTGCTTAACCGCTTGACGACACTGTTCCTTGAATCGGCGGAAATCCGCGTGAAAGAACGCCTTGACCTGACCATCAACTATTGGCGGCAGAATGTGGATCATTTGTTGGAGTTCCAAAACAAGGATGTGCTTCGCAATGCTGGAAGCATCTCCAACAAAGAAATGGAAGCCCATGTATTGGCCGTTTACGAGCAGTTTGACCAACGCCGCAAACAAGCCGAAGCACAACTTGCCGACCAGATGGATGATGAGGAACTGAAACAATTGGAACAGCAAATAGTGAATAGAAAATGAACGGATGTCATTTCAAAAATATGTTATTATGAAAACAAATATGAAAAGACTTTTATTCTTATTTGCGATTGTATCCATGTTGACGGGGTGCTCCGTTTTTAGGCATTCTGGAACAGCGAAGCCCGAGAACAATACAGGAGAAACAGCAACTTTGAAGGGTAGCGTTTGGGAAGCTGAAACTGGAGAACCGGTAGTATATGCTAATATAATTCTTGTTGATGGAAAAGACAAAATGAGATATGGTACTTATACTAATGAGAAAGGCGAGTATCAGATAGAAGGTGTCGCTTATGGAAAGTATACTGTAAGATTTTTCTCAGTTGGGTATGAAGAGAAAGCAATTCTTATTGACATCAAGAAAAACGAAGAACAATTGTCTACTGGTTTGAAAGATAATCACATTAAGTTTGATTGAAATGACCTTCATCGATGACATATTGAAGTATAACAGCCTGTCCATCGTCGGCTTGCAGAAGAACACGGGGAAGACCGTTAGTCTGAACTATGTGCTCGACCGCTTGCCCGTCGAGAGGAAGCGCATTGCCGTGACTTCAATAGGCATTGATGGAGAGACCACCGACCAGGTGACGCGCACCCAGAAGCCGGAGATCTACCTGCGCCAAGGCATGTATTTCGGCACTTCCGAGACGCATTACCGCCAGAAACGCATCGTCTCCGAACTCATCGATGTGAGCGACGAAAACACCTCATTGGGTCGCGTGGTGACGGCCAAAGCCTTGACAGGGGGCAAGATTCTCCTGTCGGGACCTTCATCAGCCAACGGCTTGAAGCGTTGGATGAAAGACATGCACCGCGTGGGCATCGAACTAGTCATCATCGACGGGGCCTTGTCGCGGATGAGCCTTGCTTCGCCTGCCGTGAGCCAGAGCATGATCCTCGCCACGGGTGCGGCCTATTCGACCAACATGAACACCTTGGTGCAACAGACCAAGTTCGTTGTCGATTTGATCAACATCGACCTTACCGATGAGGCCAACCTGAAACTGTTGATGCCCATCGAGAAAGGCGTGTGGTATATCGATGACGAAGGTGCGTTGCACGAGTTGAGCCACATCTCCTCGCTGTCGCAAGACTTCCGCTTCGAAGGCATGGATCGCTGCAAGACCTTGTATGTGGCAGGCGCCTTGGTGGACGGCTTCCTCGAAAAGGTGAGGAAGAACCCGAAACTGAAGACCTGCGAACTGGTGGTACGCGACTTCACCAAGATCTTCGTCAGTCCGCAGCAGTACCGGCTGTTTTTGAAGGCAGGCGGTACGCTTAGAGTGCTGCAAAAGAGTAAGTTGATTGCCGTGACGGTGAACCCGACCTCGCCCTTGGGCGTGACCTTGGACTCCGACACGCTTTGTGGAAGACTTTCGGAAGCGATACAACTTCCGGTGTATGATTTAATGAAAAAGGAATGCAATTGAGAGACCACATAGAATCGCCCTGCGGCCTGCGCTTCATGTTCGAGCAACTCGAACTGCAAGCGGGCTATACGCGTCGTTGGCTGCTCGACCAGCCGATGATGCGGACAGGGGAGGAGATTGCCCGTTCGTATGAGGTGCTGCGGCAGTTCGTGCGTTTCGTGGA
>JAFRRE010000119.1 GCA_017428285.1 Bacteroidales bacterium
TCTCCCAGCTTTTCGGCTTCCGCTGCATCGTTCGCGTTGGGGAAGAAGGCAACAAAAAAGCCCGCACCCCAATCCTATCTTGAAGTGAAGGCTCTGGTATGCCCGAAGTAAAGATAAGGAAAGCAGTGCGTGCTATGAGGGCACGCAGCGTACTTAACTCTGCCTTACTTCGTTCAAATTTACCAGATTCTCACTTTCAGACAGGTGGTATCGCTACCGATTATATGCCGCAAATATACGCATTTTTCATTCTTGCAAAGAAAAAATGCTACTTGCACCAAAAAAAACCGGCACTGCTTTTCCCGTTACAAAAGTAGGGGATTCGGCTAAATTATAGTTGGTACTTTTCAGTACTTGTTTTTCAGTTTCCTTGTAACAACCTTTCTAAAGGTAAGTCTTTATTTATGTTGAAATAAAGCTTTTGGCACTCTATACGCAACGAATCCGCTTTCCTCGGGTTTTCTTGGCCAACCCATCCAATAGAGGGCAACTTTCCAACATACAATCCAGAAATTTTTGAGACAAGTTCCTTGGAAACCACCTTGAAATCTGTCTCAAATTGAGCTTGACATGCCAAATCCTTAGGTCTTATCGAATTGTGTAATTCTTCCATTTCCAACACAAAACGGTCTTTATAAATCTCTCCATAATCCCAGTATGCGATTACACCGCTTTTCATCCCATCTTGGATTTCCTTTTCAAATCTTTTATATAAGACCTGATACGCCTCATGTATAGAATCCAAATTCAGCACGACTACAGGATTACTAACAACGGGCTCCTCTTTTTTAGTTTTTGTGTGACTCTGCTTTACAGGATTGGATTGTTCCATCACAACCGTATCACGCTGCTCTTGAACAACAACTGCCGTGTCGGGAGCCGCAACCACTTGGGGTACTGACTCCATTTGTGTTGAAGCTGAATCATCTTCAACCTTTTTCACTGGCCAACTCAAAACAACCAAAGCCATAACCAAAGCAACCAAAATCAACCAAATACTAAACTCACATCTATGGATTTCCTTACCTATTTCCGAAACTCGCTGATACCTTTTTGCAGCCTCCTTTCGCTGGCATTTGCGCACAACCCCTCCATAGCGGTGTGGAAACAACGCCTTGATGACAAAACCCAAGGAAAAGATGTCGCTCGTGACATCCGTCTGCTCGCGGTTCGCCAACTCGGGCGCGGCATAGGCTTCCGTGCCTCCTGTGGCCTTGTCGCGGTTGGAATCGCTGTCGGCATAGCCGAAATCTATCAGCTTGACATTGTGTCCGTTGCGAGTAATAAGGATGTTCTCAGGCTTCAAGTCGTTATGAACCACCTGATGACTGTGGACGAAGGCCAAGGCATCCAGCAACTCGCCAAGAATGCGTTTCTTTTCTTTATTGGAGGGCGATGTCTTCAAAAAATCCGACAAGGTCGCACCATCGACATATTCCATGACGATGCACGGCCCCACTTCGGCATCCTCGCGCCAGCCGATGCAACGCACAACATGTTCGTTGCCATACAAACGCTCCAGCAGCCTGTACTCACGCTGCAACCTCGCAAGGTTCTCTGTCAATACACCCTGGTCACGATTCAAGGCTTTGAGGAACAGCTTACGCTCTCCGCTGAGCACGGAGTACAAAACGCTGTAACCCGCGCCATGATAAGGCAAACGCCTATAGTCGTGAAACTGGGAATAGCTGGCAACCATCTCCCCAAACGATCCCGAAGTGAAACTCTCTTCCATTTTTGGCGGATAACGGATGCAAAAATAGAAAACTCTCTCCACTTCCAACAGATTATCGTATTTTTGTCTGTCCAAACCAAACAAAACCCATGGCAAAGACTTCCGTCCCAAGAAACACCAAAGAGCTTGACAACCTGCGTGATGACATACGAAGACATGCTGGTTTTCACGACAAGGAATTGTCGCCACAGGATTTCGACACCCTCGAAACCAACATCAAAAAGAAACTGCCGCAGGCGGTCATTAATGCGAAAACGCTGAAGCGCTTGTTTGGCTATGACAAAACCGACACCGACTCTACCATAAGGCTCTACACGTTAGACATACTGACGAAATATCTCGGCTATGACAATTGGAACGCCTACCTTGAGCATCTGCGTCTCTTGGAAGGCAACGGTTCGGGCGACTTCAAGGGCGAGCAAATCAATGCGGACGATTTGCAAATCGGCGACACACTCCAAATCGCTTGGCAACCTAACCGAAAAAGCACATTGAAATATCTTGGCAATCAAAAGTTTGAAATCACCGAAACGGAAAACTCGAAATGGCAGGTCGGTGACACTTTCTTTTGCAAACATTTCATTTCGGGTAAGCCGCTTTATGTCGATAATCTAACTGATAAAAACGGCGTTTTGAAGTCGGCCATGTACGTTGTTGGAGAAAAGAGCGGAATTTCTTTTGAATCGCCATTACAAACAGTTCCCTACATCGCCTAAGGTTGCTCCTATGCGTATACTCCAATGAAAATCATCGGTTATTGAACCTGTCGTGGGATAACAGCTCTCCAAACGGCTTTTCAAAATGCTCCTTGAACCATAACGGGGGATTATTGATCACTTCATGTTTGCCGTTTTTCTCGATATGCAAGGCAACAATCTTTCCAAAGTCGGAATTACCGTCAATAAAAGTAAGATTCTCAAAAAGGTCAAGATGTTTTTTCGCATTCTTCAAGCCCTCGTTGAAGTTGAAACGTATCACCTCATCTGAAACATCATGCCCTCCTGTCTGTGACCTCAGAATCACGCGGCTCACGCTTTCGTCCTCAGAATACAATCCGAAATAACAAAGCGATATCTTATACCCAGCTTCCTTGAACTCGTGTATCATATTGATGACCATTTCATTGGAGAAATTGGTCTCAAAGGCAAAATCTTCTAAGTGTTCAAGGGCATGGGCCTTCTGCTTTTCCAATTCCGACGCCACAGTCCCGCCAATCCAATGCTCGGGCCAGTCGGGATGCTCCTTACGAAGATTCAAGGCAAGTTTGTCACCATCAAACGTTTTCACGCTGACATAGAAAGGGCAAAGCCTGCTCTTTCCGGCACCGTTTGGACCAGCAATAACCGTAAATTCGGGTCTGCGCTCCATAACTTACGACATTAAGTGAGCATGTCTACCACACCCAGGTTGTGCCGTGCGCATAATAATCATATAGGTACGGGTGGCACGGTCAAGAGCCACCTTATCTTCGCTGCCATCAGGGTTAGCTAGATAAGTGGTACCGTCATCATCAAAAAACGGCACGGAAACACCCTGCAGCCAAGACTCCAAATAGATGCGTTCCACCTCACGCCTGACAGCATCGTTCACTTCCTTTACGGTTTTGCCATTGGGCAGTTCAACAGTCTCAATATCGGTGTATTTACACATTTCTTTTATTGTTTTTTCGTGGTGCAAAGATAACAAAATGGTCCATAAATGGCACTAGATGGCATAAAAAAGACCCTTAGGCAACCTAAGAGTCCTTTTATCTAACTGTTTACCAGTCTATTAATACTCATCCTCGTTGAAAAAGAAGTCATCCTTCGAAGGATAATCGGGCCAGAGGTCTTCGATGCGTTCGTATATCTCGCCTTCGTCTTCGATTTCCTGAAGGTTTTCTATGATTTCTTCTTGTGCGCCTGTACGCAAGGCCCAATCCAATAATTCATCACGGGTGGCTGGCCATGGGGCATCTTCCAATTTTGAGGCTAATTCTAGTGTCCAATACATTGTATTTTCGTTTTTTGTTTTACTCTTTTTTGAGGGCGCAAAAGTACAAGTATTTTTGGAACTAGCAAGGGCTTTTTTGTATAAATAACAAATTTTTATTTATTTGATTCCCAGTTATTTTCGTTAACTTTGTCTAAAAAGCCAAAAAATCTAGCCAAAACAAAGAAATAATCCGACAAACGGTTCAGGTATTTCAAATCAAGTGCGTCGACGGGATGTTGGGCTGCCAAACGCCAGCCTTGACGCTCGGCACGACGGCAAACCGTGCGGCACACATGGGCATAACTTGCCTTGAGATTTCCGCCTGGGATGACAAAGGATTTCAACTCTGGTAACTGCTCGTTCATCATGTCTATTTCGTGCTCCAAATAAACCACATCATCGGGAGTCAACACAGGGATCATCTTCTTAACCTCAGAGTTCTCATCCAAGGCAAAGTGCGACTCAATGGTGAACAGCTTGTTTTGCACAGTGTCCAACACGGTCTTCATCTCGGCAGTGACACCTTCCTGGTCATAAAGTACCCCGATGAAAGCACTCAATTCATCGACAGTGCCGTAAGCCTCTACTCTGTCATCATATTTCGCAACGCGCAGACCACCAATCAACGAGGTCTTGCCTTCGTCACCAGTTTTGGTATAAGTGATGTTTTTCATGTTTATCTATTCTGTCGGGCCTTTCGACAGGCTCAAGAACCCTTAACTTCACTATTAAAACAAGGTCCCTGAGCTCGTCGAAGGGCCGATATATAAATTAATACTTCAATACAAAATCTTGTTTCTCAATGCCTTCGCGGAAGAAAACAATGCCAACAGAATACAAATCCATACTCAGAGTGACATCCTCATCGGCGATAATGGCTTCCCAAGCTTCCTCTGTACGACTCGAATGATGGATTCCCTCAAAAATCAGTACCGTCTCCTCATTGGCTTGCGCATAGGCTTCCTCAAGTTTGTTCCATGTGTCCTCGCCGAAATCATTCAACCCAAAAAACACATAATCGAGACTCAGGCGCTCCAATTGCTCCGGCTCGGGTTTGTCGCGACGCAACAGGTTGACATTGACCACACCCATTGAGTTCATAGTTTCAAGGAAGTCGGCTGAGTGATCAAGATAGACCTTGGTTTGCAAATTACCTAAAGCCAATGCTGTAGTATTGAGTGCCGAGAGCGTACCAAACGACACAACAGACTCAGGCTCAAGATAGTTGACCAAACGATAGAGCAATCGCGCTTCTTTGCGACGCGAACGCGTAGCGTATCTCTTCCCATCCAACAAGCGACTGATTCTCAACATAGTATCGTAATCAGTATTGGGGCCTTTGTCGTACAAGACCTTGGTCATAAAGTCGTACACAAAAGGCGAATGCACCTTATATTTGCTCTTGCGTCGCAACAAATATTTCAGATAGCTCAACAGCATAACTCAATCATATTGAACCTTTTGCAGATAAAACACCGAACGCTTTGCCTGAGGCTGACTGCTGTTTTGGATGATTTGCGAACCGTAGATAAGGAATCGGTTGCCATACCATTTCATCATCTCAGCGAAATACTCATCATCCACATAGTCGCCACCATGACTCGGAGCCAATTTCTCGGTCTGTTGGTTCATCAAGACTTGTGCATCTTTGTCGAAAGCGGTGTATCGCAAGTTGTTATGATAAGGCGAAGCTACCACCAACTCATCGAAGCATACACCTTCGGAGGCATGGGGAAAGAGGTCGTAGGTAAGCTCATTATCAAACTTCACCGACTGCTGCCACTTCAAGTTGCCCTCTTGGTCAAAGGCCAAAAGTATCTCGCTAAAGAAATCGTAGCCGTCAAAAATGGTATAAGTATACGGATAGCCACCATAATAGCCGTAATAGCCGTAACTCATGCGCGTCTCCGTGTGGTAATAGGGCATAAAGGCCTCCACTGCAAACACCGTCAAGTCGCCAAAATCGGTCAAGCGCGGCGTCAGGAACTGGAAAGCGATTTCGCCTTTGGTTGCCTTCTGGTTTTTGCTCAGTTTCAGCTTCTCTTCGCGCAACTTGACACGGTCGGAAGCCGTCAAGGCATGCTCAATCTCGGGCATGTCCTTAAACAAATACACCTTACTATCGGGCGCTCCGTTAACAAAGCGCATCCATACCACGCCGAGGCTCTCTTTATCGAAGTTTTCGGTCACGCCTTCGAGGTTGACTTTGCGTCCCGTCTCTCGTTCCAAAGTGCCAATGACAACAAGGTTTTGGTTTTCATCAAAACGGAAGACCATGCGACCCAACGCGGCATTGGGGATGTTTTCATACCTAAAACTTCCCTGCATGTTACCCATGGGCGAATAGACATTAAACGAGGTGGACACAAAGTGCTTGTCCACGTACTCCTTGGCTGCCACCACGAAACAATGTTCTTTCTGAAAGGCTTCTGTTTGGAACAGCACAAAACTCCCAGAGGAGGGCGTTACCACTCGGCATTGGTTGTTCGAAAGGTCATAGAAATGCAAAGCCCCGTTGCCGCTTTTGTTGTTGAGCGCCATCATCATCGTGCCGCCAGCCACTTCGACCGACAACGGCACCGACTTCTCAGGCCATTTGTTCCAAAAGGTCTGGTAGGTCTTTTCCTCCCGATTGAAACTCACCACAAGAAAATCCAGTGAGTCGGCTGCTTTTTTGTTGCCCTCGTTAGTAAAAAGGAAGGCTGCAAATTGTTCATCACTGCCCGAGTCGACAAATTTAAGCTTGTCGGGCAAAGGAATCAAGTCGCTGCGGGTCTCATAGAGGCTACTGTCGACACAGGCAAAGTTCCACAAGCGACGTTTGTCCTTGTCGGTCTTTTCGGTCTCATAAACCACAAGGCCACCTTTTTCATCAAACGACTGAAAATGAAAGCCTTGTTCCTTATTCCATCGATTCACCTCATAGCGCACAGGCTCCACCTGCTGGGCTGAGGCCCAAGTAGTTAGGAAGAGGAATGCTATGAGGAGGAGGTTTTTCAAGAGGTAGGTTTTACTTGACTCCCCCCATCCCCCTCTCAGAGGGGGAGCAGCTTTTACTTTTCATGAAGCTGCTCCCCCTTCAAAGGGGGTTGGGGGGGATTCAAAATACTTGCTACTTACTTAGAACTTCACGAACTTCGATACTGCCGTCGTGCCGTTGGCATAGCGGACGTTGATGAAGTAGACACCGTTGACAAGTTCGTTAACATCGAGTTGAGCTTCGCCAGCAGTGGCATTCATCTCGCTCACCTTGCGACCCGTCATGTCGAAGACACTGACTTGGGCATCGCTTTCAAGCGTAAACGACACTTGCTCGCGAGCGGGATTGGGATAGAGGCTGACTGATTGGATGTTGTTCTCATTCACCGAGGTCGTAGCCTTACCTATCAACTTCACGTAGTCAATCTCCCATGAAGCAGCAGCCTCATTAGTGCTAGTGTACTTGAAAGCAAAGTGATAGTGTCCAGGGATGATCTCATCAATGACAAACGTGCCCGATTCCACCCACTCATAGTTACCCGTCGAAAGATCGAAGGCATCGGTGATGTCAAGCCAAGTGTATTCACCAGGCTCATCTTGGCCGTCGTAATCCATGGAGACCAACACCTGAATGTCGGGACCTTCAAACTTCTTGGCCGTACGGAAATCAAATAGCAATTCCTCGTATAAGCCGCTTTGGATGTCGATGGTGGGACTGATCAGCCAGTCTTCATTTTGGTGAGGGGCTCCTTCAGCATAGCCGTTCATATTGGCGTAAGTTGTACCTTGGTAAATGCCTTGGTGCCAGCTTTGGTCGCCGTAGGCATCGTAGGCCGTAAATACGCCGAGGTCTTCATCAAAGTCTTCATTGAGCAAATACTCGATGTTTGCCGTAGTAGCATTTGCCATAGGATAAGGAACATCCGTCAAATAGAGGATGCCGGCACCACTACCGGTATAGGGGAAAATAGCAAAATTATACGTGGTGTTGCCTTCCAAACCTCTAAAGGTCACAGTTTGAATACCATCATTCACATTTAAGGCTAATGGGCCATCAGGAACTGGCGTGCCATTGGTGGGAACAGTGATGTTACCAGTCGAGGCTAGCACCAAATACTTGACATCACATGGAGCATCAATCCAGCCGAGGGTCACATCAACACCATCGACATGACTGACCGCAAAGTTGGTAGGATAGGCACATGGAGGAGTGGGCGGGACAGGAGCACCGCCAGCCTTATAGAAGCTGACACGCGTATCAATGTTGGATGTCTCGGAATAGCAACTGAAAAGCGGATCACCATTCGAGGTATTAGGGTTGAAACGCATGTTGTTGCGGGTGTTTTCGCCTTGGGCAACGACTTCAGCTGTACCATCGTTATTGAAGGTAATGTTCCATTCGCCGTTGGCATCAAGAGTTGTCTGGGTCTTCAGCTGGTTACCAGAGCTGCTGGCCGCGTACAGATAGCCACCTTTCACTTCATCGAATAAAGTCCATGCGCCAGCGTTTCCGCCCAAAGTGAATTGGAATACATCGGTCGAACTGTTAGGATCCGTGCCAAGGGTAACGGTGATAGCGTCGCCACTTTCTGTAACAACCACAGCATTACGGTTGTTGGATTTTTGGTAGCCCATCGCGAGAGCGCCAAAGTCATCGTGATGCGCCACGATAAGGTAGTTGGCACCTGGCTCAAGCTCAGAGGCCGAGGTGACCTTTGCAAATGTCGTTTGAGCAATGCCGCTCAACGAAAGGAGCAGCATGGCCACTAATGAGAATAGAACTTTTTTCATTTTCGTTAGATTTTATGTTTGACAATTAGTTTGATTTCAAATTGTAGGTCGGGCTTTCGACAAGCTCAAGCACCTTCAAGGGCCGTAAAAGCCAAGGTCCCTGAGCTTGTCGAAGGGCCGTTAATTATAGGTCAAGGGTCTCAACATGCTCGACAGCCTTGATTTCGGGGATGACTTTCTTCATCACGGATTCGATGCCGTTTTTCAGGGTCATTTTGCTGTGGGGACAGTTGCCGCAGGCTCCTGTCAGTTCCACAATCACGGTGTTATCTTCGGTGAGTTCCACGAAGTTGACGTCACCGCCGTCCTGCTGGAGGTAGGGACGCACTTGTTCGAGGACGTTTTTGACTTTGCGCAATATCGTTTCTCTATCCATTTCCATCAGTTGTTCAGTTGGTAGTTGTTCAGTTGTTCAGTTATGCGTTGATAATCGCTTGTGCAATCTTGTCGAAGGCCTTGGTGACCGGCGAGTCAGCATCAAGGGCGAGCGGCGTACCGGCATCGCCACATTCGGCAATTTTTTCCGTAATTGGAATCTGACCCAAAAGCGGCACATCCAATTGCTCGGCAAACTGTTGACCTGTTTCCTTACCGAAGATGTAGTATTTCTTCTCAGGCATGTCGGAAGGCGTGAAGTAGGCCATGTTTTCCACCAAACCGTAAATCGGAATCTGCAAGGCTTCTTCCTTGAACATCATCGCGGCACGAAGCACATCGGCAAAAGCCACCTTCTGCGGCGTGGTCACGATGAGCGCGCCCGACACATTATATTGCTGGGCCAAAGTCAGTTGGATGTCGCCCGTTCCGGGAGGCATGTCGACCACCATCCAATCAAGCTCACCCCAAAGGGTGTCGTTCATCAACTGGTTCAAGGCGCTAGTAGCCATGGGTCCACGCCAGATAAGCGGACGATCGGCATCGACAAAGCAACCAATGCTCATCAACTTGATACCAAATCTTTCGAGAGGCACCATCACCGATTTGCCGTCTTTTTCGAAAGCGGCTGGCTGTTCGTCGACTAAGCCAAACATCATCGGCACAGAAGGGCCGTAGATATCGGCATCAATCAAACCTACGCGTTGGTTGGCGCGAGCCAAAGCGATGGCGAGGTTGGCTGCCACTGTTGACTTGCCTACACCACCCTTCCCTGAAGCCACAGCGATGATGTGCTTCACCTTGGAAAGAGCCGTTTTCTCCTCCACCACCTTAATTTCGATGTCGACATCGCCAAAAACCTCGGTCAGTGTTCGCTTGGCACCATTCACCAAGATATCATTCTTCGGGTCGTTGGCATGTTCCATAACGAGGTCGAAACGGATGGCGTTGTCTCTAACCATCAAGTTTTCAACCATATTCAATGCAATGATATTATCCCCTTTGGGAAAATAGATGACGTCCTTCAGGACTTCCTGAACATTCTCTTTATTTAGCATGAGTTTAAACTATTATCGCTGCAAAGGTAATAAATAGTTTAGACTTTATGGTTTAGAGTTTAGAGTTTTTTTACTTAATGTACAATTGTGATACGTTTGGAAAATAATCCTTTTTCCGTCTTGACACGCAGCAGATACAATCCTTCAGACATGTTTTGAAGATCAATAGTCGTTTGGTTTTCTGCGACTTCTTTCTGTATCAAACACTGTCCCAAAGCATTGTAAACCAAAACTTGGGTCATACCATCCGCTTCGATGGTGACAAGATCTTTTGTCGGATTGGGATACACCTTCACCAAAGCCTTGTTTTCATCCATACCCGTGGGCGAGTAATACGCATGTAACTCAAACTCGTTAGAATGGTATTTTCTATTGGCAGGAGAGGATGTACAGTCCATGTCATGATAATAGGCATAGAGACGATAGTAGTAGTCGCCTTCCTCCGACAGCGTATTGTCCGTGAAAGTCACCGCAGTCGCATTCAACACCTTGATGCGATGGTATTCGCCATCGCCTTCTTTTCTGAAAAGGAAATAACCCGAAAAACCCTCGTTAGGCTGTGGAGCTTCCCATTTCAACTTGACCTTGTAACTGTCGGTATACTCGAAATCCAAGTTGCGTGGTGGATAGCAAGGACCAGCCGTGGCGCACGACTCATTGGAGTAATCGCCGCTCTCACCACCCTCGCAGAGCACGCCCACACGGTAGCAATGACCGCCCATCGCCACCGCTTCATCCAAAAAGGCATTGCCTGATGGAATGAGGCGATAAAGCAAATCGTCACGATAGATCTGATAGCCATAACCCGCATGCTCAACGTCATCCCAAGTAAGCAAAATAGCATCACCTTGAGCAGTAGCAACAAGATTCTTGGGCGTGTCGCAGGTCATATCGTTTCCACAACCATTATTGGTCTCGAAGAAAACACCTGAAGACAAGTCATCGGAAGAGCCTGAATAGGAATACACGGTCTCCCCGTTGGCATCTTTGATGACAAAAGCCATTTGGCTGACGGTTTCCTCAGGTGCCGTCCACACAAAGCTCAAACGCCCCAAAGGCAACTCCGGTTCAATCTGAACTGCGGCAGAAGTGGTGGTCGTCATTCGAGTGATTTCGCGTCCCGTGGCAGAACACACTGTGAGCGTGCCACCTTTCCATCCTTGAGCGTCGTTAGAAGTCATAATGACACGCCAGTTACAGGATGGTCCAACCATGACTTTCATGACATTGGCATGTTTTCCGACGCGACCGTTGGCGACAACATACACCGCATAGTGAAACACATCATAGCGCGGCACATCGACATCTTCAAATTCCATCATGGCACCGGGAACCACATCGGTCAAAGTCGCGATGACTTCATTGTCGCGCAACACCACAACCCGTTCAATTGCATTTATCGGAGTGCTGTCAAGGGTCGCAGTAGGATTGGTCCAACTGAGGTGCACCTTGAGGTCAGTATCGGAAACGGGAACCGCCATAAACTCCGAGGGAACCGAAGGAGTCTGGTTGTATACCTCAGAGGGAACAAAGTTGAACATAGCGTCGGCGGGATTGGTGTAGGGCGCATCATCGATGAGATACCAACCGTCACTGCTGCCACCCCAACCCAAATTGAAGTGAAACATATCGAAATCATCGTAACCATCGCACACGAATGCGTGGCAGCCACCATTGTCGCAGCCACCGTAATACATCGGCCAACCCATATCGAATTGTTCGCGCACCATAGTCTTCCATATCTCAGTCTCATAGTCGTTGCGTCTGAGTTGCACGATGGCATCGCAATAGTCGAAATAGGTATTCATAGCATTAGGGATGGGGCCAGAAGCACCGCCGCTGCCATCAGGGCCATAGCCCATGTCAATGG
The DNA here is from genome assembly GCA_017428285.1 of Bacteroidales bacterium. The sequence continues at coordinate 11,783 of JAFRRE010000119.1, forward strand.
TCACACCGCAGTGGAAGCACAACGTTCCCGTGGCTAGTTTCTCGGCCTCAGATGAGTTGCTGTTCAGAACATTGGGCATATTGTCCCAGTCGTAGGTTGTGTTTCCGAAATCGGCACAAATCTCTCCATAATCGTCATGATAGTAGCAATGGTTGCCGATGCCTTGGGCGGGATAAGCCCAGAAGCGCATCAGCTGCGACATGGCCGTAGCAAGACAACCCACGATGGCATGGCCGCCCGATCCAGCCGGGTCTTCGGGACAGCAATAATTGTACGGATAAGTCTGATTCCATTTGGTTTGGCAGAAATAGCCCGTACCGCGACCGCCGTGACGTGAGATGAGCCGTCCATGCTCAAGCACCGAAGCCCATTCAGCAGCCACATCGGGAGTGGCGACGGCATAACGCAGCTGCCACATACACTCCGCTACGCCATCCAGATAATAGGATAACGCAGGTGGAATGTTGGAAGCATCGAAGGCCGATTGATCGGAGTAGCCAATGACAGGACGGTGCGCATCATCGCCCGCGATAATGATGAAACTGTGTTCATCGAGATTGAATACATAGTACGCCTCATTCTGACCCGTGTAAACGAGTTCGGGCATAGTGCGTTCCATCGCAAATTGTGTAGTGGCAAATCTCTGGGCCGCAGTCAAGGCGAGGCTGCGGTCGATGGGTCTGGCTTGAAGGATTGTTATGCTGAAGACAAGCACAACAACAAAAAAATGGATTTTTTTCATGCTGTTATTACATTAAAATAAAGACAATACTAGTCGCTAATCAATCCGGCTTATATTCCTTTCCGTATTCTTTTTGGTATTCCTTAATCAAGTTTGTATTGGCCCTCTCAGTACGATTGAGAATAGCATCCGTAACGTTGTAGTCACGATAGTACCAGCTGAATTGGCTGAAGTATCGGTCGAGCTCATCAGATTTGAAGACATAACCATGCTTGGCATAGATGCTGTTGCGCAAATAGGTCAATTCACGCGCCGAGAGTCCCGACAAATCACTCTTGTTTAATTTTCTGGTACTCAAGTCCATATTAAGCAGCCGCTCATAATGTTGGGAGGTCGTTCCCGATGAAGTGGTTTGCTGACTCTGTTCTGTGTTGTAATAGCTTGGCTGTTGTACGGTATTCCTGTCGTCTTTATTACGGGTCAACAACATAATGATGATGATAAGAGCAATAACTCCTGCGATGATGCCGGCAACAAGTCCCCCTTTGCTTTTCTTTTCTTCAACGTTGGTTTCCACAGTTGGTTCAGCTATTCGAGTTGGCTCTGCAGGTACCACGGGGCGAGGCTGTTGGGAAGCAGGGGTATCCTTTGCCTTGCCCAAAAGGTCTGACATGAACTCGCTCACGGATTGGTAACGGTCTTCAGGCTTGAACTCCATCGCTTTCATGATGGTCTGACTCACTTCCACGGGGATGCTCGGGTCGAGTTCATGAGGTGAAGGCATCTGCTCCATCGTACGGGTGGTGACGTCCATGGGGCGTTGACCCGTCAACAGGAAGTAGAATACGCCGCCCATGGCGTAGATGTCGGTGTAGTTGCCTTTCTTGCCTGTGGCCGTATATTGCTCGATAGGAGCATAGCCTAAGGTAAGGATGGTGGTGTGACGTTGCACCTCGTCATGCACAAACTCACGTGCCGAACCAAAGTCAATCAGCACGATGCGGTTGTCGGGCGTGACAATGATATTGTCGGGCTTGATATCGCGATGCAACACATGCTTGCTATGGATATAAGCCACAGCCTCGCCCAGTTGCCCCATGCAGTTGACAGCATAATCGTAACTCATCTTGCCATTACGTTCAACGAGTTGCTGCAGCGTGGTGCCTTCCACAAATTCCATGACAATGTAGGAAGTGTTGTTTTCATCAAAGATATCGTTCACCCTGACCACATGGGGATGGTTCAAGGCAGCCAAAGTGCGGGCCTCATCGGCAAAACGACTCTTCAGTTTGGCATAAACTTCAGGATCTATTTCTTGCAATGAAACGGTATTGTGGTCGCCTTCACGCAAACACTTGCCGTTGATAAAAAACTCCTTGATGGCATAATGGCAGTCCAAATCGCGGTGCTTCACATAATATGTGATACCAAACCCGCCAATGCCAAGCACCTTTTCGATAATATAGCGGCCACCACCTAAAGTAGCGCCAATGTCTAATGATTGTTTCATAGTTCTTTTTGTTTGTATTATTTACTCAATTATTCCTACTTTTCTTCAAACACACCTCCAAGAAACCGCTCCACTACTTCATTGAAGGCCTTTGGACATTTGTTCGCCACAAAATGGTCACCCTCAATGATTTCCAGCTTTGCATTGGGCAAACTCTTGTAAATAAGCCGTGTATGCGATTCCTTGATCATGTCCTTTGTGCCTGCCACAACCAACACGGGCATTGTCAGGCGAGCCAATTCAGAAGGCTCAATGTGCGGCTCGTTCACCATCAGAGCGAGCATTTCGGCGTTTTGTTTGGCTTTCTCGGACTTCTTCGCAAATAGCTTTGCGATACGGTAGCCGATTTCGATGGGCCATTGGTATAGCGGCCTTACACCGCTCGGAAACAGGTTTGCGCCATCAATGATCAATTTTTCGACCCTTTCTGGGTATTTCAACGCAAAGGTCAAAGCAATATTACCACCATCGGAAAAGCCCAATAAAATGGCTTTTCCGATGGTATTTTGATCCATAAAGTCGTGCAAGTCCTCAGCAAACTGGACAATGGTGAAAGGCTTCTCCCCTCTCGGCGACTGTCCATGACCGCGTGTATCCATGGCTATGACGCGATATTCTCTTGCAAAACAGGGTATCTGATGCTCAAAATAGTCGCAGTTCTCGCCATTGCCGTGGAGCAAAATGAGTGGCTTGCCTTGGCCTTGTTCGACGTAATGAAGCTGGATGTCAAGCATCAATAGTAGTCATACGAGTCAAACGCGCCACCAATTGCACCAATCGTTCCAGCGATGATGGTAATGTAGATGATTGTTATCACAAGAGAGATGATAGAAATGATCAAACCTGCAATAGCCAATCCTTTCTGCTTGCCGCCCATCTTTTTGGCCTTCGAGAGACCTATGATCGAGAAGATAAGGCCCAGAGGCGAAATGAGGAAAGCGAAGATGAAGCCCAAGATAGCGAAAACGTTGGAGCCCGAGGATTGTTGTTGAGCAGCAGGTGCCGGCTCACTCGTGCCACCGCCAATCATGTTCCAGTTCAGCACTTCCCTACCGGCAAACATGATGATGTCGCCACGGTTGATGGGGAACGATGCATTGTGAACCCTGTTGCCGTTGACCAAAGTGCCATTAGTGCTGTGGTCGATGAGTGTGTAAGTGCCGTTGTTTTCCACGATTTCTGCGTGGTCGTTGCTGACTTCCGGATTCGAGTAGCAAATGGTCTTTCCGGGCCTTCTTCCAATAGTATAAGTATTCATAATGATAAGATTTAGATGATTGTATTATAGATTATTAGCTAATCAAGTTCCAGTTCAGAACTGCACCGCCACCAAACAAAATTACGTCGCCACGGTTGACGGGATACGATGCATTGTGAACCCTGTTGCCGTTGACCAAAGTACCGTTGGTGCTGTGGTCGATCAGGAGATAGCTGCCATTGTTCTCCACGATTTCCGCATGGTCATTGCTGACTTCCGGATTCGAGAAGCAAATGGTCTTTCCAGTTCTTCTTCCAATGGTATAAGTATTCATAGTGTTTAGATTAATTAATAGGAGCTTAATGCACCAATCGCGCCAACCGCTCCAGCGATAAGGACAAAGTAGATGATCAATATCACAACAGAGATGAGAGAAATGATCAAACCTGCAATAGCCAATCCTTTCTGCTTACCGCCCATCTTCTTGGCCTTGGCGAGGCCTACAATCGAGAAGATGAGGCCCAGAGGCGAAATGAGGAAAGCGAAGATGAAGCCCAAGATGGCAAAAGCATTGGAGCCTGATGTCTGTGGCGCAACCACGGAATCTTCAGCTTTATGGTCTCCAGTAGGTGTAACTGCCTCTTCGACACCTTCTTGCGCCTGACTGACAAAATCAGGCTCGAAATAGGTAGTCCAGGGCAACATGGTGTCGCCAATACGGACAAAGTCGCCTTCGTCAAGCACCACCTCACCTTGAACCCGGTTACCGTTGACAAAGGTTCCGTTGGTACTGTTGAAGTCTATCAGATGGTAGGAGCCGTCATCGAGCTGCACAATCTGCAAATGGTGACGCGACACCCTGTCGTCGTTGTCGATGATGACATCGTTGCCTTTTAATCGGCCTATGGTAATTACTTTCATAGTTTAAATGTTTATCTTATTAATATCCTCAGCCATCTCGGCGCAGGTTTGATACCGCAGCCAAGGTTCGGGGCGAAGGGCTTTTTCAATGATTGGTTGGAATTCTGGATTGACGTAGGGACAAACCTGATGTGCCGCAGGAATGTTACCCAACTTGATCTTGTTCCAGATATCTGTCGTAGTCGCCCCGTCAAAGGGCAGATGGTAGGTAAGCAAGCAAAAGAGCGTCACACCCAAGGCAAAGATGTCGGTCGCGGGACCGCATTGCTCCTTTTGGAACTGCTCAGGGGGCATGAAAGCGGGAGTGCCCACGGCACGCGCGTTGTTGTTGATGTCTTTCAGCTTGGCAGAGATACCCATGTCGAGCATCTTCACCGTCATGTCAGTCTTGCGTACCATAATGTTAGCTGGCTTGATGTCCTTGTGGACATAGCCGTTGCGGTGGATGTAACCCACGGCATCGAGGATCTGCATGAAAAGCGGAATGGCAATGTTGTCGCGTATAGGTCCCTTGACCACCTTGCGCTGGTATTCATCGAGTGTCCAGCCATCAATAAACTCCAAGACAAGATAATCCTGATTGGGCATCTTGATGAAGTCCTTGAGCTTGGTGATGTGCTCGTTCTTTTGCGAAAGATACAAGTACATCTGGGCCTCTTTCTCCAATGCCTTCAGCTGTTCAGGCGTCGGCTTGCGCGGTTCCTTGATGGCCACCAGATACCCAGTCTTGGTATCGATGGCACGATACACTCTGGCAAAGCCGCCCGAATCACTCAGGACGTCGAAGACATCATAACGATACTGTCTCAGATTCGGCAGGTCCATCTTTTCTCTTTATTGCTTGTATACTCTTTTTCCAGACTGGTTCGCAGTCGATAGCTATATGATCTCTTTCCAATCGATATCTTTCGACTTTGTTTTCGATTTGGTTTCCTTTTCGGTATTCTTATCGTCTTCCTTTTTGACTTCCTTTCCAGTCTTCTTTTCCTGGCCAGAGTTCTCCTCTTCCACCGCGCTTTGTCCGTCCTGTTGATCCTTTTCCTCTACCTTATTGTTTTCATCTTTCTGCTGTTCTTCATCCTCTGATGTCTCCTGCTGCGTCTGGATGGGTTCTTCTGTCTTTTCCTTCCCATGCCACCAGATGAAGTAGGCTGCCACTCCGCCGCCTATCAGTAGCATCAGTACGACAGCAGGAATCAGGATGGCGAGCAACACTTTGGTTTTCTTTTTCTTGGAAGGCGTTGCTTGTTGTGGAGCAGGATTATTTGTCACATCAAGGGTCGGAGTCGAATAAGCTTCCTTTCGCCAGTTGGGGTTGTGGTCGGGGTGGTTGCTAAGCGGATAAGGACTTTCCACCACCTTAATCACTTGAGCAGTGATGTTGTCCAAACCCTTGCCTGGCACGTTGGCGTTGGTCACCAGATCGAGCACCTTCTGTTCTATCGACTGGTCTGACGACAAGATAGCTTCGATGCCATCATCATCAACCATGCCCGAGAGTCCGTCGCTGCAAATCAGGAACATGTCACCCTTGGCAGGCTGCACAGGAGACATAAACACCTCCGGCTTCAGCTCTTCCTTGGTTCCCAAGGCCTTCATGATCACGTTTTTGCGCGGATGATGCTCTGCATCACGGTCGTCCAATTGCCCCATGTCGACAAGCGACTGCACGAAGGAGTGGTCCTTAGTGATGCGGAAAAGACGCTTCTTCTGCTCTTCATAGAGGTAGATGCGGCTGTCTCCTACATGAGCGATATAGGCGTCATTGCCATCGACCAAAACAATGCAGGCCGTGGTGCCCATGCCTTTCAGTGAAGGCTCGGCGTTGGCAGCACCGATAATCTGGATGTTGGCGCGGCACAGCGCATCATGCAGGGCTTGGTAGATGTTAGGGTAGCGTTGGGCCTTGAAATGCTGTATGATCTGATCCACAGCGATACGTGAAGCCGTGGCTCCGCCCACATGGCCGCCCATGCCGTCGCAAACGACAAAAAGCTCGCCGTTAGGCACAGTGGCAAAGCCACATGAGTCCTCGTTGGCCTGACGCACCTGGCCCGTGATAGTGAGACCATAAGCCTCTATGTTGGTGTTACTGACTATGTAATGTTCGCAGTTCATTTGAATCAAAGATAAAAGATGATTTTAACCTGTCCCAATTGGATTGTGTCGGCACTGTGAAGCACCGTCTGCGTCTGCACCTGACCGTTCACGATGACGTGGTTAGTGCTGTTCGTGTCGATGATGTAGAAGCCGTAGCCGTCGTAGGTGATGATGGCGTGTTGGCGCGACACCGATGAATGGTTTAACACGATATCGTTGCCTGCATCGCGTCCTATAGTCACGGTGGGCTTGGTCATGTCGTATGTCGATTTCAAGCCCTCCAGTTCGTACACCAGACGAGGAAAGACGTTCTTGGTTTTCATTAAGGTGGCTAAGCGTTCCTGCTCGGCCCGTTCCTGGTCGGCGGCGCGGTTCATCTCCTGTTGGCGCTTGTATTCATCCAACGAACTGTTGGCTTGGGCGATAGCTTGTTGGGCTTCAGCCTCAGCAACACGCTGCTTGTTCTCCAAGTCTTTCAGCTTACGTGCTTTTTTCTTGTGACCCACCACGCTGAGCACGATGGCCAAAACAATCAGCATAAGGATGAGCAGGATAATCAGCACCGTAAGCAGGACATGCTCTTTAATCCATTCTTTTAGCGAGAACGCAGGCGGCATGTATTGTTCCTGATACTCGACACCTTTAATATTAATGGCAACCGTTTGGGGGTCGTCGCCACGTTTCATACTCGATTCAAAGGTAAAGCGATAGTCATGGCCGAAGTAGGACTCATCGATCTTGTTGTACCATTCCAACATGGCAGCGCAGGCCTGCTCTTCTTCATTTTGGTCAAAAGCCTTGAAGTCGCCTTCGGTGGCCTTGGCGAAATTGGATGGCTCAAGGGCCACGCCACTGGCGGGATAATACTCAAGGATATACACGGGGATGTTGCAGCGCTGAGCCAGCATCAATACCTGGTCGGCCGAGTCGGCGCCCGCCACGTTGCGTGGATGACCGGAAGTGAACAGATACACCGCCCTCGACTTGCCGTCCTCGGGCAGGTCACGTAACAGTTCGACGGCCTCGCGCACGGCGGTATAAAGGTCAGTGCTATTAGGAGCGTCGGTGAAGCTGCGGTCGGAGTGGCGGTGACTCATCACCAAATCCTTAAGGTAACCGAAGTCGTTGGAGAAGCCGTCGCCGAGTGGTTGCATCACCGTAGTAGTGTTGATACTACGGTGAAACTGGGCCACCATTACCAAATCGTTAGTACCCAACTCGTTGCTCGAAAGGAACTGGTTGATGCTGTTCTTGACAAACTCATGCTGACCCGCGCGGATGTCCTTTCCCTTGCTGATCTCCATGAAGTCCTCCCAAAGGATGACGATGTGATGGCCTGCATTCTGCGCATCGCGTTGCAGCATCTGCATGGTGAAGGGCTTGCTCAAACCATTCTCCTTCAGGAAGCGAACATCGTTCTCAGTCAGCATGTCGGCACCGTCGTCGTGCCACACAAACGACACCTCAGGAAAGGCCTCCGAGTTAAAGGTTTCCTTCATATACCCCTCTGTCTGCGCCAGCATGGCAAAAGGGCACAATATGCACAACAATGCAAAAGTAAAGATCTTTTTCATAGGTGAATGGATTAAAAGAGAAAAGACAAGGTTCAGAACGAAGTACGGAACTTGAAGACCGTCTTGCCCACTTGGATGACGTCGCCATCGCTCAAGGCAACAGCGTTCACGCCTGTGTCGCTGCCATTGACGCGGGTGCCACTAGTCGAAAGGCTATCCTGAATGAAATAGCTGCCTTCGCGATAGAGCAATACAGCGTGTTTGCCCGAAACGGTATTGTCGTTGACACTAATCTGGCAGTCCAAATCGCGACCGATGGTGTTGCGTCCTTCAAAGAGCTTGAAGTCGACACCCATATCGTTGAGCGTATAGGAGACCAGCCAGCCTACCAATTTGCGTGAGCTGCGCACTTCGCCACCCACTCCCGGTGCTGAATCATCGAAAATCATCGTCTTCGAAGCGGATGAAATAGGCGTGTTGACCACACGTTCTGGCTCCATAGCTGTGAAGGCACCAGAATTCGGTACTGTTTCGCCACCCATTGGAGCACCCATATCGGGCATAACGCGGGTCTTGTTGGGGTCGCCCATGCCGCCACCACTTGGGATTGTAGCTCCACCCATAGGCATAGCAGCTCCTATACCTGGCATTGTGGCATCGCTATTATAGGCACCGCCTCCAGCAGGGGAAGCTTGCGTTGCATTAGGAGCACCAGCACTGCTTGAACAATAAGGGCATTGAGCCAAGTCATCCTTATAGAAATGACCGTTGGGACATCTTTTGTAACCTGAAACCATAACTTTTTGTTTTTGAGAGTTTTAATTAATATAATGACTATTCTTTAATATTTTGCAACCTGCAAATATATAAAGATTTTTTCAAAACACAACCAAATTGGTCCAAAGTTACTATGATTTCTACAATGCCATAAAATTGCGACGTTCCTCTTCAGAAAACTTCTCAATGGCATACCTTAACATCGTGCGCGGCATGGATTTGTATCGTATTGATAACCAATCTTTCAGCCGTTGCTCATCACGTTTACCCGCCTCGCGCAAGAGCCAGCCGACAGCCTTTTGCAAGAGGTCGTGCAAAGGCTGAGCCTTGGCAAAAAAGATGTCAGCAATAGCGTAAGTGTCATCCAACTGATCGTGACGGATGAACTGCATTGTGCTGACCATCCCGATACGCTGTTCCCAAATCGTTTTACCATCACGAGCAAGGTCATAGAGCAAAGTCCTGTCTTTATCCAAGAGCCAAGTGCCTAAAAGTTCGTAACATGACAGGTCGACCAAGTCCCAATTATTAATGTATTGCGTGTGCGTGAGGTAGAAATCGATGCATTGTTGTTGCAAAGCATTCTCCTTCTTGGCATGCTTGAAGATTTGCACCAAGGTTAACAGAGCAGCCAAGCGCATCTCGTGGTATTCGGAGGTGATGCAGACTTCCAAGTCATCAAAAGAGGTTTCTTGCCAGCATTGTTTCACCACTTCACGGGTCACCGGCACTTTGATGCCCAAAAACTTATCGCCTTCGCCATATTGCCCTTTCCCTGTCTTGAAGAAGCGAGACAGGCCTTCAACCTGATTTGGGTCCTGTTTGGCAAGGATATTATCATATAAGGTATTCATTCGCTTTTCTCCTTTTTGATACCCAACACGCACCACCTCACAAACGGAATCCGCTTGATGATTTCGTTCAGCGCGAAAGGAATGGTCATCACTGCCACGAATAGAATAGCATACTGCATCCACGGGGCAAGTGTGGTGTGGGTTTTCATCATATAGCCCAATGCGGCAATCACCAGGTAATGAAGGATATAGACACCATAGCTGGAACGCGTCATATAACCTGCAAAAGCACCAGTACGGTCAAAGCGCGCTTTGAACCAAGCCATCATCGCCAAGCACATCAACCAACCATAAAGGCAATTGAGCGGACTGCCCAAATACTGAGGCGAGGTGTTGTCCTGACCGAAAGTTGTGACAATCAGTACTATACCAGCAACGACTGCACAAGCCAGCAACGGAATCCAAGCCTTTTGTAGCTTTTCTTGCACCTCGTCGTGCGAGAACACGAAATAGCCCAACAAGAAAGGCACCAAATAGAAGAGAGGCTTATACAAGTTCAAGAGGCCGTCCAGACTTTCGGGGCGGGGATTCTTGATCAACGTCTGCTCCCCTGCCCAAAACAGCACACCCAGCAAGATGACAACTACAAGATTGGCCTTACCGCACCAACTCCAGATTTTGTCTTTTCTGTCTATCACACGCACCAATAGCAACACAAGACACAGCAGCCACAGCACCTGAATGAACCACAGCGGTCCTGTGCCGCTAAAAGCCATGATGAAATACTTTGCTATTACGGGAACGCCGTCAAACACGCCTTGTCTTGCCGCCACAACGGTATTGAAATAACCGACCATCCAGTGAAACACGAGCAGGCCAATTGTGCCAGGCACCAAAAGTTTGCGAGTACGAGCCTTGAACCACTCCCCAGCCGACTGCTTTTCCAGCGCATAACGGGAACTGATGCCTGCCAACAAAAACAAAAGCGGCATGAACCAAGGATAAAGAATATACATGATGACATCCTGATATTGCTTATACTCCGGATATTCGCCGAAACCGCCAATGCCACCAAAGACACCTTTGTTATTGTAGAAATAAAAAACATGATAGAATAGCACCAAGAGCACCGTCACCCACCGCAGGTTGTCGATCCAATGTTTTCTCATTTGGGAAGGCCCTCCATCGCCTGGTCGATAGCTGCTTGGAAGATTTCCGTTTTCAATAGTGCCATTCCTCTCTGGTCGCCCAGCACCAGAAGGCTGTCGCCAGCCTTGATGTCGTACACCTCGCGAGCTTCCTTAGGGATGACAATCTGTCCTCTATCGCCCACTTTCACTACGCCAAAGATGTATTTTCCATTTTCTGCTTCCATGATGATTTGATTTTGATGATTAGTATGATTTTTCATATTTTGCCACAAAAGTATGATTAATTTTCTTATTTTGTATCTTTTCAAGCAAAAAAAACACTCCTGGATTTCCGTAAAACCATTTTTTGTGATTGTTTTTACTATTTTTGCACCCAGATAATATCTTTAAAATGTTCAAAATGAAAAAGCTATCCTTACTCCTTGTCTTGGCCTTGAGCACTTTATTCGCTTTGGCCCAGAACGGTCGTATCGACTTGCGCAGCATTTCCTCGGCCGAAATCACGCATAGTGACTTTACCTCGTTGCGTGCTACCTTCAACTATGGCTCCATCGAGAGCATCGAAGTGCCCACCGAAAGAGGTACTTTCTCAGAAATCGCCATTGAAGGCACATACGCCTCAGGCGAAATCGGTACTCCCGAACTGCCCACCTCTCACCAGTTGTTGGCCGTGCCTTTCGGTGCAACACCAAGCGTCAATGTAATTAGTTTCACTACTACAGATTACCGCCTCTCCGACTACGGCATCAAAACCCTTTTGCCTCATCAGCCTTCCGTTCGCAAGGACCAGAATCCTGATGAAGTGGAGTTCGTGTACAATGCCGAAGCCTATCAGACCCGCAGCCTTGCCACGATGCCCGAAGCCACGATTGAAGTGCAAGGCACCATGCGTGGTATTCGTATCGGCTCGTTGGTCATTAATCCCGTGAGCTATAATCCTGCTTCCAACACCTTGCGCGTGTTCAACAACATTGAAGTGGAAATCAACTTCGATGGCGCCGACCACGCCGAGACTGAGCGTATGCTGCTCAGCACCTACAGCCCATATTTCGACATCGTCTACAAGCAGATGTTCAACTACCGACAAATCATGGACGTCTATTCCGACCATCCCGATCTGATGGCTTATCCTGTCCACATGATCGTCATCACACCCGAAAACTATATTTCCGCTTTGCAGCCTTGGATTAATTGGAAAATTCAAAAAGGCTTTGACGTGAACGTGGTGACTACCGCCCAAGCCGGTGGTAACTATAACGCCATTCAGTCTTACGTACAGAACCTTTACAATACTGGTGTCAGCCAAGGTGCTACACCTACCTTCCTTGTCCTTGTGGGCGACACGGGACAAATCCCCGGAAGAACCAGTGGTACCGCCACTCAAAAAGTGACTGACCTATATTATGGATCCGTTGATAACGACTATTTCCCGGATATGTTCTACAGCCGCATGTCGGCCGAAAACACCAACCAAGTCACTGCCATCGTCAACAAGATCCTGCAATACGAGCAATACACCATGCCCGACCCGAGCTATCTGAACAACGCGACCCTTATCGCCGGATGGGATTCCTATTGGACCTCCCGCGTTGGAGCTCCCACCATTAACTATGCCACCACCTATTATTATAATACGGCACACGGCTTCACCCAAGTCAACTCCCATGTCAACCAAAGCCAATATCCTGGCTGCTACAATTCCTTGAGCACAGGTGTCGGTTTTGTCAACTACACGGCTCACGGTGACAACAACATGTGGGCTGAACCACAATTCACCAACAGCAATGTCAACCAACTGACCAACACTAATAAATACTTCCTTGCCATGGGCAACTGCTGCTTGTCGGGTAATTTCGGGTACAGCTCTATGTGCTTTGGTGAGGCCATGCTCCGTGGGGAAAACAAAGCCGCTTATTCTTACATTGGTTCATGCCCCAACACCTATTGGTACGAGGATTATTACTTCGGTGTAGGCGCCACCAACGTCTTTAGTCAAACACCTACATTGACAAATACCGCCACTGGTGTTTATGACGGCATTTGGATGGATGAAACCTACAACACCGTATCATCCATTGTCTTCCTTGGCAACCTGGCAGTTTGTTATGCCCATGCTGGAAACTATCAAACCAGTTCCAATCCTACCTATTACTGGCAAGCTTACCATGTGCTCGGTGATGGCTCCATCATGCCTTACCGTGTGAATCCAACCCCCAACACGGTCAGCCACGCCTCTTCCATTCCTTCGGGTTCAAGCAACTTCACTGTGAATGCACAAGCTGGTTCATACGTTGGCATTTCGCAAAACAACGTACTGAAAGGCGCTGCTCTGGTGCCCGCTTCAGGTTCGGTCAATGTGCAGGTAAGCGGAATCACTTCAGGTCAACCCGTGAAAATTGTGGTTACCAAGCCTCAACGCCAACCTTACATCCAAGACATTACTGTAGGCGGAGGTGGCGGCACCACATACACTGTTGCAGTTTCAGCCAACCCCACCAATGGTGGTAATGTCACAGGCGGCGGCACCTACAACCAAGGTCAGTCCTGCACTGTTACTGCTACCGCCAACAGCGGATTCACTTTCACCAATTGGACGGAAAACGGCAGTGTGGTTTCAACCCAAGCCAGCTACACCTTCGTTGTCAATAGCAACCGTAACTTGGTGGCTAACTTCCAAGCACAGACGCAAAACTACAACATCACCGTATCTGCCAACCCGACCAACGGCGGCACCGTCACGGGTGGCGGCAGTTACCAACAAGGACAATCCTGCACTGTGCATGCTACTGCCAACAGCGGCTTCACCTTCACCAACTGGACAGAAAACGGCAGTGTGGTCTCAACGCAAGCCAATTACACCTTCACGGTGAGTGGCAACCGCACCTTGGTGGCCAACTTCCAAGCACAACCTCAGAACTACACCATCAGTGTGTCTGCCAATCCAACCAATGCCGGTACTGTTTCAGGTGGCGGAACCTTCCAACAAGGTCAGACCTGCACAGTGCATGCCACTCCAGCTACTAACTACACCTTCGTGAGATGGACTGAGAATGGCAACCAAGTCTCCACAAATGCCAACTACACTTTCACCGTCAATGGCAATCGCAATCTTGTGGCACAATTCCAAGGCCAAAGCTGCTATATCGCCACTACCTCCAACCCGAGCGATGGTGGCACCACCAGTGGTAACGGCCTCTATCACTTTGGAGAGACCTGCACTGTAACAGCAACGCCTGCCACAGGATATGAGTTTGTAAATTGGACGGATAATGGCAGTGTAGCCTCTACTGAAGCCGCCTATACCTTCACCGTCGAGAGTGGACGCAACTTAGTGGCCAACTTCGCCGTGCTAACCTTCCAAATCACAGCCACAGTTGTGCCTGCTGAAGGTGGAACTGCAATTGGAGGAGGCACTTACAACTATGGCGATGTAGTCACTATAGAAGTGGACACCAACGAAGACTGGGCTTTCATGAATTGGACGGAAAACGGCAGTGTCGTTTCGGAAGAAAAAACCTATACCTTCACCGCATTAGAGGACCACACTTTTGTGGCCAATCTTGAATACACCGAAGGCGTTGGCGAACAAAACGGGAGTCAGACGGTCATCTACCCCAACCCCGTCAGCGACAAGATGACTATTGAGGCACAAGAAACCATTGGCACAGTGGAAATCTACAACCTCATGGGTGCGATGGTCTATAGTCAGAAGAACTGCACCAACAAGGTGGAAATCAACGCCGCCGACCTGCAAAGCGGAATCTATTTCATCCGTCTAACGAACGACAAGGTTTCTGAAACCAGAAGGTTCGTGAAAGAATAATATCGTTTAAATAGAACGAAACCGACCGCCTCTATATTCCGTTAGGAATGACATAGGCGGTCGGTTTCTTTATGCCTTTATTCTTTATTCTTTATTCTTTATTCAATCCAATAGACATAATTCTCTTTGCGCGGCGCAGCCTCGGGATAATCGCCCTTCACATAGCCCAACACACAGTTGCCGATTCCTACATATTTTTCAGGAACACCGAGTTCCTTCAATATTTCTTTGCCTTCATCGATCATGAAAACCTCGCGAGCGCGATGCACCCAACAACAGCCCAGACCTTTGGCATGAGCCGCATTGAGCAAGTTACCCATCACTAATGCACCGTCTTCCTTCCAGGTATAGACCGTGCTATCGGCCAAAACCACCAGCACCACAGGAGCACCAAAGAAAGGGTCGAAGTCATCCCTGCCAATGACAACGGAATTGAGTCGGCTCAACTTATCACGCACCTCACGGTTGGTGACGGCAAGGATGATGGCACTTTGACGGTTTTTGCCTGAAGGTGCATACATGCCTGCCTGACAAATCTCTTCAATCATCTCTTTAGATGGCATTTCGTCAGTATAGCTGCGCACGCTGCGGCGTGTCATCAAGTCGTGAAGGGTAGTATCCATAGTAACAAGTTATAGAGTCTCTCGAAATCGTTAGATTCGACGCTGTTAAATAATCTTTTTTTGAGGCGGCAAAGGTACACATTATTTTTGCAATTTTGCAGCCCGAAATTGGAATTAGATGCAAAAAGTCAAAAGTTATGTCCTGCCCATTGCCATTGTCTTGGGATTGCTGCTGCACGACTATTGTGCCGCCCTCAGCGTGGTGGTGCCCTTCATCATCTTCACCATCATCCTGTTGACCTTCACTGCTGTTGACATCCTCAAGCTGCGCTTCAAACCCTTGTTCGCATGGATCATCCTCTTTCAAGTGGGAGTGAGTATAGGCGGCTATGCCCTACTCAGACTTTTGAATGTCAACGAAATCATCGCCGAAGGGGTGCTGATTGGCGTATTATGTCCCGTGGCAGCCTCGGTGGCCGTGGTCAGTACCATGCTAGGTGCCGACCGCAACACCGTGACATCATACACTGTCATCGGCAACTTAATCGTTTCCCTCGTAGCACCCATCTACTTTTCCTTCATCGGAGTGAACCAAGACATACCCTTTTTCGATTCGTTTCTGCAGATTCTGAGGCGCATCGGAACCGTCATCGGATTGCCTTTCTTCGTGGCCTTGGCCTTGCAGCTCTTGTGGCCTAAAGCCAACCGTTTCATCAGCCGTTACAAGGGTCTAGCTTTTTATCTTTGGGCTGTGGCCTTGTTCCTGACTTTGGGGCAAACCATCCATTTCATTTTCCTCAACGGCAAGGGCAATTGGAACAGCATACTTTGGTTGGGCATCTCAGCTTTATTGTTCTGCATCATCCAATTCGGGTTGGGCAAATGGATTGGGCACAAATATGGCGACACCATTGCAGGCGGGCAGCTTCTCGGACAAAAAAACTCCGCCATGGGCATCTGGATGGCCAACCATTACCTCCACCCTTTAGCTTCGGTCTATCTGGCCTTTTATTCGGTCTTCCAGAACCTGTTCAACAGCTGGCAGATCTGGTATTTTGGACGAAAGAAGAAATAGAGTTTCCCTTCGGGAATGGACAATCTGCATTATGTTAACAGCGGCGGCCTGTAGCGCTTACAAACTGTAAGCACTTCAAGCCGCTGCATTTTGACGAAGGAATGCACTCCATTCCCGTAGGGAATCTCGCAATACCTTACAGCGAACTGTAGCTCGGCGAAAAGGTGTCGCCTTGGCGAAGATCACCAGTGGTAAGGCCTTTCTTCAGCCAGCGCATACGCTGTTGAGAGGTGCCGTGGGTAAACAAGTCGCTCTTCACTTCTCGGTATCCAGCCTGACGTTGCAGATAGTCGTCACCGATTTTTTGTGCGGCATTGATGGCTTCCTCAAGGTCTCCGTCTTCCAACGAGCCAAACATCTTGCTTTCATAATAGCCCCAAACACCAGCATAAAAGTCGGCCTGCAACTCGATACGTACGCTCACCTTGTTGGATTCAGCCTTGTCCAAACGAGCCATTTCCTGATGCTTTTCCGAGAGGGTGCCAAGCTGGTTCTGCACATGATGACCCACTTCGTGGGCAATGACATAGGCGCAAGCAAAGTCACCATTGATGCCCATAGCATTTTTCATTTCGCTGAAAAAGTCAAGGTCAATGTAAAGACATTGGTCAGCCGAGCAATAGAACGGTCCCGTTTGTGATGTAGCGTTACCGCAGCCCGTACTAACAGCTTGGTCAAACAAAACAAGTGTCGGCTCCTGATAATCGGCTCCATACTGTGCAAACACCTTATTCCAAACGTCTTCTGTGCTAGCCAAGATCTGCCTAGAAAACTTGGCAAGAGAGTCTTTTTCTGGCGTATGCTCATAGGTAGTGGACTGCGTCTGCCCACCTTGCTGCATTTGCTCCATAACAGCACTGGCATCGCCACCCATAAGGCTAATAATCAAGTAAATAATAAGGCCGCCAATACCGATACCACCGGCAGCTGCCACTGTTTTTTTCCCTCTGCGGTCTTCCACATTGGTACTTTCTCTTCTTCCATCTAATCTCATGGTGTTTTGTTTTTAGGATTAATGGCACAAAAATACAGAAAAAAGGATACCTGCGTATTACAAGTGACTTTTTTTTTCACAATTATTGTGTTTTTATTGCTACCTTTGCCCTCAGAAAAACAACTAAATCATCAAAACACAAATACTAGAACATCATGAAAGCATTTGTCAACGACATTGAAGTGCGCACCTATTACGGCGCAAAAGTGAAATCGGTCGTGCTGGCCTACTGCCGCGCGAATAACCTGCCTCTCAAGCTTGAAGGCATAGAAGTGAAAGACGCTTACGGCAACATCATCGGCCTTGATGGCTCGTTGCGTGCCAATTCGAAAATCTACGTCAAATTCTAAGTGGTATGAAGAAAATCAGTAAACTTATCTTGGCGACCCTCGTCGCCACGCTTTTCCTTTCGGCTTGCGAGCCCAAAGAACAGAAACTCTACATCGTTTCCACCAACGATATGCACGCCAACATCGACAACTTCCCTAAGATGGCTGCACTCATCGACAGCCTCCGCAGTGTTCACCCTGACTTGCTGCTTTTCAGCGCGGGCGACAACCGCTCCGGCAATCCCATCAACGACCGCTACACCGAGCCTGCCAAGCCTATGTATGAATTGATGAACGCCGTTGGCTTCGACCTGTCGACCTTCGGCAACCACGAGTGGGATGGCGGCCCAATAGCCTTACGTAATGTGTTGGGCTGGGCACAATTCCCCTTTGTCTGTGCCAATGTCACTTTCGATGACACCTTGCAGATGCCCAACGTGAAGCCTTACCAAATCTTTGAGCGCAATGGCTTGAAGATTGGCGTCATCGGTGGCATCCAGTTGGGCGAGAACGGCCTGCCCGACTTCCATCCGAAGAATGCCGACGGCTCACATTTCGTGCCCATCACCGATGTGTTGCCAAAATACATCGACGAACTCAAAGATTGCAACGCTGTGTTCCTCCTCTCGCACTGCGGTTTTGAAGAGGACATGGAAACCGCTGCCCAATTCCCTCAACTCGATGCTATTTTCGGCGGACACAGCCACACCCGCGTGGCCGAGAAGCAAATGGCGGGCAACGTGATGGTCACGCAAGCCGAAGCCAAGGTGAAATTCGTGACTTTGAGTACCTTCACTTTCCGTGACGGCAAAATCATCGACAAGGACATGCAGCTACTCTCCATCAAGGAATTCCCGAAGCGTAATGCCGAGGTGCAGGCCATGGTTGACAAATACAACAGCAACGAATTCTTCCGCACTGTGGTCACCACCAACCTCACGCCTATCGACAACTACGAGTCGTTGGGCTGCCTGATGACCGATGCCATCCGCTACACCACAGGCTCCGAAATGGGCTTCCAGAACCCTGGTGGTGTGCGTTTCGACACGCTCTCGGCACGCCCCGTGACGCTGAAGGACATCTTCGCCCTCGACCCCTTCGACAACGAGATCATTGCCTTCACGCTCAGCGGTCAGGAAATCATCAACTTGATGAAGTCGTGCTTCATCACCGACGGTGGTCCCATCTACTGTTCGGGCTGCTCCTATTCTTATAAGGTGGATGATGAAGGCCAGATGACCGACATCGAAGTGACCTTGGAAGACGGCAAGCCCTTGGACCTTGAAGCCAAGTACAACATCGTGATGAACAGCTACATGTCGAGCGTATTCGACTATGAGCATGAAGACGACGGTCACACCACCTTCCGCAGCTCCAACGAGCTGATGCTTGAATATTTGGCAGAACATCCAGAGATTGATTACGGGAACACAAATAGGGTGAAGGAGAAATAATAGATTCCCTATGGATAATAGACTTTGTAGGGCTGTCGTATCACGGCAGCCGCTGTTGTGAATCAATACAGCGGCTGCCACGATGTGACAGCCCTACAAGAATTTGGCACGGTTTTGGTAAGAGAATAAGTGAACACTAAATCTAATAGATGTCAAACCCTTAAAAAATCACCACTATGAAAACCAAGAACATCTTGATGAGCATCCTGTTGGTAATAGGATCCATCGCAGCAAAAGCAGCCGGAGGCTACCCACCTGAACTCGCCTTGGTCTCACAGCCCGTGATGGTGTACAACTACAACTCTGTCACGGTCATCTATGACGTGGAGAATATCGGCGACTACACCTATAGGGGTTACGTCTCCCTCTACCTCGACCCTGACTACGGCTACAGCTACGCCGAGAAATATGTCAGAGTGTATCCCGGTCGAATCAAGAGAATCGAAATCGACATCCCGCTGTACCGCATCGACAGAAGGTTCGCCTTCACCATCATGCCCTACTATGAATTGGATCACGAGCTCTACAGCTTCACCACCTTCGAATACTTCGAGCCCATCTCCTTCTACTGGAATGGTCCGCGCACCGAGCGCTGGGTGGTCATCACAATACCTCCGCGCATCCGCTACTACCACCGTCCGGGCACCTACCGCTTCTACTACGACGGTTATCGTCCGCCGATGCCGCCTCCTGGTCACGCAGGCACGCCTCCTCCGATGGATCCGAAGCACCACACCTACGGCTATCACCACAACAACGGCGGCTATCCTGCCACTCACCCCGAGGTCAACAACCCGCCTGCATCCAGCAGCGAAGCACCCAGTGCAACGGTCAGACCTAAGGTCAACGGAGGCAGCATGAGCTCGGGCAGCAGCAACAGCGGCGGCAGCAACACATCTGCACCCACGCCCAACAACAGTGGCTCAAACAGCGGCAGAACGTCGAGCAGCAACTCAAGCGGTCGTGTGAGCGGCTCAAGCGGTCGCACCGACAACCCGACCAGCACCCGCCCAGTAACCAACAGCGGAAGCTACAGCCGCCCCAGCGGTAACAGCAACAGCTCGAGCAGTCGAGTGAGCAGCGGAAGCACTAGCCGCCCCAGCAGTGGCACGAGCAACAGCGGTAGTAGCCGCGCCAATAGCTCAAACAGCAATAGCCGCTCAAGCGGTACCTCGTCAAGCTCTTCAAGCCGCGCCAGCAGCTCAAGCAACAACAGCCGTTCAAGTGGAACCAGCAGCAGCTCCTCAAGAGGCTCAAGTAGCTCAAGCCGAAGCTCAAGCTCAAGCAGCAACCGCAGTGGCTCAAGCAGCGGACGCAGATAAGACTCCGATAAGACAAAAAACATCAAAAACGAGGACGGTCGAAAGGCCGCCCTCAATTTTTTACTATCTTTGCCCAAAACTTTTGAGCCGTGAACATCGTCAATTTTGCAGCAAGCAACACCATCATCAACCAGTATGTGGCTGAGCTAAGGGACATTAAAGTCCAATCCGACCGAGGAACCTTTCGTTACAATTTGCAGCGCATCGGGCAACTGATGGCTTATGAAATAAGCAAGACGTTGCATTATTCGGAAAAAACGATCCAGACTCCATTGGACGTGGCCAAGGCCAACACGCCCGATGATGAAATCGTGCTCGCCACCGTGTTTCGCGCCGGTCTGCCTTTCCACGAAGGCTTTTTGGACATCTTCGACCATGCAGGCAACGCCTTTGTGTCGGCCTACCGCTATTATCTCGACGAAAAGCATGAGAACGTGGGCATCAAAGTGGAATATTTGGCTGCCCCAGACCTGACCAACAAGACCCTCATCATTGCCGACCCGATGTTAGCCACTGGCGGCAGCCTTGAACTGGCCTATCAGGCACTCTGCACCAAGGGCATTCCAAAGCAGCTACATCTCTGCTGCGTCATCGCTGCACAAGACGGCATCGACAACTTGATGAAGCTCTTCAAGCCTTTGGACAACGTCACGTTGTGGTGCGCCGCCATCGACCCGATACTGAACGAGCACAAATACATAGTGCCGGGACTGGGTGATGCGGGTGATTTGGCGTATGGAGATAAAATTTAAATCCATTTTGTAGAGACGGTGTGCACACCGTCTCTACAAATCATTAATCGTGTTTTTCGTCAAGGGTTTCCAAGATGGCCTCAATCAAGTTGTAGGCACCATCATACACATCTTTAATGGTCGCATCGAGCATATAGGCGGGCGTGGTGAAGACCAACAGCTCGTTGTCGGCGCACACGTCGCCGTGCTCGGTCTGCACGTGGAAAGCACCCATTTTACGAATATTGTCGGCATCGGGCGTACCCTCGTTGCCTAAAGTGACGCATACGCCAGGCAGCAGCTTGGCGAACAACACGGGAGAAATGCACATGCCACCCATGGGCTTGTTGGCTTCGCGTGTCTCGATGATGGCACGAGCCACGTCGGGTTGTACCTCCATGTCGGCACCCTTGAAGGCATAGTCGCAAAGGTTTTTGGCAGCGCCAAAACCACCACTGAAAAACAGGCCATCATAGTCCTCGGCCTTGTAGTCCTCGATGGGCAAGATATGTCCACGCGCAATGCGAGCAGCCTCGGTGAGGATGTTGCGTTCCTCCTTGGCTGCATCACCAGTCAGGTGGTTGACAACATCATGCTGCGAACGATTAGGCGCAAAGCATTGGTACTCACACTGATGTTGGTCGATTGAAAGCAATAATGTAGTGGCTTCGTGGATTTCGCTGCCGTCCTTGTGACCGCAGCCTGAAAGAATTACTGCAAATTTTTTCATGATATTGTAGATTTTATGATTACTTATTCCATTCTGGTTTCCGCTTCTCAAAAAACGCCTCCATCCCCTCCTGCCCTGCCTTGGAGATACGCTGGTTGGCGATGGCCACCGAGGTTTGCATAAAGATGGGACTATAGCGGTCATCAGTGCCCGTCACCATGCGGAGCAGGTTCTTGCACTCGGCGATGGCATCAGGCGAGGCTTGCAGGAAATGGTCGATGTATTGCCGCTCCGTGTCAACCATCTCAGCTTCATCGACGACGACATTCACCAAGCCGAAGGTCTTGGCCTCATCAGCAGTGAAGCGGCGGCCTGTGAGCATCAATTCCTTGGCGGCAGTAGTTCCAATTTTTGCCACCACGAAAGGAGAAATGGTAGCTGGTGTGATGCCTAAACGCACCTCCGAGAAAGCGAATTTCGTTTCCTTCTCAGCAATCACGATGTCGGCAGCGGCGATGATGCCGTTGGCTCCACCGATACAGGCACCATGCACATCAACGATGACGGCCTTGTCGCAGAAATAGATGGTTTGGAACAGCTTAGAAAGCTTTTCGGCATCAGCGATGTTTTGATTGTAGCTGAACCCAGCCATATCTTTCATGTAGGCCAAATCGGCACCGGCACAAAATGCATTGCCATTGCCTTTCAGGATGATAACCCGAATATCATCGCGGCTATTGAGCCAGTCAAAGACCTCGGTCAGTTCGCGTATCAGTTCGGCATTCAGCGCATTGCGCACCTCAGGGCGGTCGAGGTTAATCCATGCCATGCTTTCGCCCAATTGCACTTTTATCGTCTTGAAATCCATTGTCGTGTCGTGTTTAGGAATGCAATATTCGGAAAAAAATGCCAATTTGTCGCAATCATTACACGAAAAATCCGTTATTTTGCACGTGGAATAAATTTTGATGTATCCGCAAACCTAAAAATGGACAATTGAGACGCATTCAATGCGTCTCTACAACAGAACGAAATGGACGACGACAACCTCAATAACGGACTTGACGACCTCTTGAACATGTTCAAGAAGATGATGGAGAACCAAGACCTTGACGCCATTCCAGGCATCAACGAAGAACAGAAGGAACAACTGAAGATGTTTCTTGAGGACTTCGATGAGCTGAAAGACGACATGAAGGTCGAAATATACAAACTTGACCCGTTCACGAAGCAGATGGTAGGCATGGTGATGGGACAATTGCAAAACTTTACTGGCAACAATCCACAAGTGGCCACTCAAAACACTGCGCCACAAGAGCCACCCGTCAACAAGGAGAAGCAGTTGAACGAAATCCCCGGTACTACAGAGAATTTGGAAGCCCATTTGGCCGCCATCGATGACCAATTGCGCCAACCCGACCTCTCCGATGATGACATCAACCGCCTTTTGGATGAACGCACATCTATTATGGAGGAATTAGAAATGAAATAATGTCGGTGCTTCGACAGGCTCAGCAACCTTAGCTTATAAGGTCCTTGAGCTTGTCGAAAGGCCGTTTAATCGCCAATAATCAAATCAATAAATAATGAAGAAAGCACTATTTACCCTCATCGCATTAGTCATTTCGGCGACCTCTTTCGCCCAACTCATTGCCAATAAAACCGACAACAAGGTCACCTTCGGCCTCGACCTGTTCAGCGACCTACAGCTCGCCCCAAGCGACAATTGGGACCCGCGTGGCTTCAACCAAGGTGTGAGCTTCGCCCTCACCTACAATTTCCCTTTGGGCGAAAGCACGAAACACACGGTTTCCGTCGGTTTAGGTATGTCATCGCACAACTATTTCTCATACACACGCATCTTAAATCCTTACACAAACGGTGATCTCGAATATAAGAACTACCGTGATGTGGAAAACTTTAAGCGTTACAAGGTCAACCCGACCTATGGCGAGGTTCCGTTAGAGCTGCGCTTCCGCATCAAAAATGCCGTGAAGATTGGTGTTGGCGTCAAAGTTGGTGTGATGCTCGCTACAAAGACCAAATATGTCGGTCCCGACGATGAAGAAGGCACACTTACAAACGACAGCGGTGCAACTGTTCACGAGAAGCTAGCCTATATCAACAATGTAGAGCGTATGGCCTACTCCGCCACCCTGCGTGTGGGCTGGAGATGGGTGAGTGCGTTTGCTGCCTACCAAATCAACCCTGTGTTTGCCGTCGGCCATGAAGCTCCGACCTTCCATCCGCTGTCGGTGGGCTTGACTTTTGCACCATTCTGATTTGGTAAGGATTGCTTGTGGTTGCTTTGCGTCACTGCGAGGCACGAAGCAGTCCAGAGAACTTATTCAATTACTAGATTGCTTCGTCGTTCCTCCTCGCAATGACGCAAATCGCCTCCCAATGGATTATTGCTGAAGCCGAACAAATGGGCTTCGACGCTTGCGGCATTGCCCAAGCGACGGTCCTGAAGGAAGAGTCGATGCATGTCGAGCATTGGCTCGAGTGCGACTGTGAGGGTGAGATGGGCTACCTTACCCGCAACAAGGAGAAACGCTATGACCCCCGACTTTTGGCAGAAGGCACAAAATCCATAGTTACTGTACTTTACAATTATTTCCCAAAACAGACTTTAAGCGATTCCGACCGTTTTAAAATCGCCAAATACGCCTATGGTGCCGACTACCACGATGTACTAAAGCGCAAGATGCGACAACTTTTAGAACGCATTGAGACACAGACGGGTAAATTGGAAGGCACACGCGTCTTTGTCGATTCCGCCCCTGTGCTCGACCGTGCTTGGGCTGTGCGTTGTGGTTTGGGCTTCATCGGCAAAAACACCACATTGATCCATCCTCCATTGTCGCTGGCTGCGTCTCACAGTCAAACTCATGAGAAAGGACAAACTGCTGGACGCAGTTTGCGACAATGTGGAGGCTCGTTTTTCTTTATCGGGCATCTTTTCCTGCCGATAGAATTAGAAGAAACAGGTCGCCCCATGACCAACCGCTGCGGACGCTGCACGAAATGCCTGGACGCTTGTCCTACGAGTGCCTTAGAGACTCCCTTCCACATTGATGCCCGCAAGTGCATCTCTTATTTGACCATCGAATACAAAGGCAGCCTTGCCGGGATTGACCCTAAGACATTCAAAGGTTGGATGTATGGCTGCGACATCTGCCAAGATGTGTGTCCCTACAATCGTTTTGCCTTGCCCAACCATGAGCCTGAGTTCCAGCCCTCCCAAAAGCTATTGGACATGCACGAAGATGATTGGATACGCCTTTCGAAGGATGAATTTGAGGCACTATTCAAGCACTCCGCCGTGCAACGCGCTGGATATGAAGGGCTGAAAAGGAATATTGAGTTTATCTCGAGTGGTGAACTGCGAGACGCAGTTCACGACAATGAATAGCTTTATCTCAAGGGAGAGTTGATATTGTAAGTCAGAGTGAACTGAATGACCTTATTATAATATTGGTTGAAGAACCAACCTGGGTTACCCGTGAAACGACAAGGAGCCGCAGAATACATGAAGCGTGCACCAAGACCAAAATGGTCATTGAAGGCAAAATGCACACCTGCATTGGCTGTGGCTGACAAGAGATTCCATCGCGAAGTAGTCACCTGATAATCGGCATCCACATCCTCCGTAGCCCTTAAACGGACATCAACGCTGGCACCTGCTTCCAAAGTGATGAAATCCAAAGGCCGACCGCCCACGCGGAAATTGCTTAAATTGTATTGTAGCATCAACGGTATTTCAGCATAGTGCAAACGAAGGCTGTAGGGAAGATAGCCATACTCCCTCACTTCCTTGTCGGATGAATGTGCACCTAACAATGAGTATTTCAACTCCATTTGAGCAGAAAGTTGATCGACTAAGGGCAGGTTGACATAGGCTCCAGCAGTAAAACCTAACTGATGGAAACCATAATAGCTGTCACCATCCACCTGGCAAAAAGTTGGGCCGACAATGAGGCCGGCATTGAAGGACTGGGCAAAGGCTCGAGTTGAGCCAAAGGCTAGTAAAACAATAACGGACGATATGAGAAATACTTTTTTCATAATTAATTTCCTTTTCTAAACCGGGCCCTTCGACGGGCTCAGGGACCCTTGATTAATTATATGTGGCTTGATATTGATAAAAACGGTCGAGCACCTCTTCTACGAAACGGTAGGTCTCGGTGCCGCGCAGGAAGCCTGAATGGCAGCAGGTGTCGTTGTGATATTTCGATTTATTGAGGATGTAATAATCCACATTGTTGTCCCAGACATCGGGGGCGGCGCCATATTTCAAAGCAAGACGCTGTGCATCATAGACATGACCCAGACCTGCATTGTAGGCAGCCAACACAAACTTCACTCGCTCGGTGCTGTCGGCCACCTTGTTATCGAGGCAATTGTCGAGATAGGTAATCAGTTGTCCGGCTGCATGAAGCTGTTGCTCGGGAGTGGCATCATAGTCGATACCGTATCTTTCCATCACCACAGGCATAAGCTGCATGAGCCCGAAGGCTCCTTTCTCGCTTTCCAAGTCCAATTTGAAACGTGACTCTTGATAGATCAGCGATGCCAGCAAACGCCAGTCCCAGCCAATCTCCTTGGCGGTTTTCTTGATGATGCCGTCGAATGGAGAAATGTGGTCGCCAGCAGGTTTCCTTGGTGAGAACACATTGCCCTTGTTGACATATTTGGCGAGAATACGATTCAAGTTGCGCTGCTCAAAACCGTCAATCCAGCCATTGAGTGCCAGAAGTAGTGAAGAATCTCCATCATGGTTGGCGATGGCCCAGCCCAAAGGTTGTTCAACACTGACATTCAGCTTTGTATCCAAACCCTTCAAGCCTATGGAAGCCATGCGCGCCACATATTCCTCAACAACGGTATAGTCGATTTGCCCCGACGCGACAGCTTTCACCAAATCAACGCTGTTGAGGCTGTCACATTCAACGACATAAATGGTATCTCCAATTTGATCGGACAAATGATGCAAAAGCTTGACTTCGTGACTGCCTTGCGGTAGGTGGATAGTCTTACCAGCCAAGTCAACCGAGGAGCGCAAGAGTTGGTTTTCCACCTCGTTGGCCGTTGACATTTGGCTCCAATCCTTTGGAAGGCGTTGCACAAGCACGCTACGCTGCATGAGGATGGGGTTGGTAACCAAATAACGGCGTTTCATGTCCTTGTTGGCCCCAATGCCCACAGCCACAATGTCGACCTTGCAGGAATCAAGGAGCATGAAACACGAGTCCAGATTCTCGTTGACGATCATCTCAAGCTCTAGGTCGTTGTCCTTACAAAAATCGCTCAGTAATTCATATTCAAAACCCGATGGCGTTGCATTCTCGGTATTGTAATTGATGATTTCGCAATTGGTAACAGCCACCAATTTGCCTTTTTCCTGTACATGTTGCAGCACCGTTAAAGTATCGATAGGTTTCAACTCTTCTTCCTCAATTTCAACAATTTGAGGATTTTCTTGACAGGAGGAAAATGCTATACCAAGGGCTAGCAATCCAAGAATGTAAATTGTTTTTATCTTCATTTTGTGCTTCTAATGGGCGGTAAAAGTAGTAAATTTTATAATTTGAATAAAAAAATTCGGGTTGTTTTGCGAAATTATGTACTTTTGCCACTTTATTTTTTCAATGATAAATGGCCAAGAAAATACAAGATCCTGATTTTTGGTACTCCATTTTGTTACCATACGTCAACTGGCATACAAGGAGGTCGTACAGCAGGTTTGAGGTACACGGAAAGAAGCGCATCCCCAAGGGCGGTGCCTTGATTTTCGGTGTCAACCACAGCAACACGCTGATGGATGCCTTGGTGCTGCTTTCGGCCGACAACATCAGGAAAGTGTTCATTGCGCGAGGCGACATTTTCAAGAACCCGGCTGTGGCCAAGATATTGAACTTCATGCGCATCCTGCCCATCTTCCGCATCCGCAACGGTGTGGCAGCCGTGCGCCAAAACGACGAATCGCTCAACAAGGCGGTCGATGTCATCCATGACCATGTAGACCTTTACCTTTTCCCTGAAGGCACACACCGCACCAAGCATTCGCTGATGCGCATGGGCAAGGGCCTGTTCCACATCGCCGTCGACGCCAACAAGCAGTTCGGCGACAAGAGCCCCGTCTATATCATCCCTACGGCCATCGAATATGGCGACTACTTCCGTTTCCGCTCCACGGCGATGATCAACTTCGGCGAACCTATCAATGTGACCGAGTTCTTCAAGAACACCACCGAAGAAAACGAAGCCGCCAACATTAATCTGCTCAAAGACAAACTTCACGAAGAAATCTCCAAACTCTTCACCTATATCCCTGACAATGAAGACTATGATGCCATTTGGGAAATCGTGAAAATGAAGAATGAGAAACGTGCTGGAAGCCTTTACAAGAAGATGTTGCGCAACCGCGCTACGGTCGAGAAAGTGTTGAAATACAAGGAAGAACAGCCCGAAGAAGCCAAGAAACTGTTTGAACGCGTCATGGAGTTCTCAAAACATCGCCTCAAAGAGAAAGTCTCTGTGATGTCGGTGGCCAAGAAACGTCCTATATTCAACTCCTTGTGGATGTTTGCAACGCTTGTCCTTTTGTTGCCCTATTATCTGGCCTCGGCTGCAGTCAACTTGCCCGTGTGGCTCACCACTTGGATCATCCGCGGCCGCCTGAAAGACCCAGCCTTCAGCAACACGGTCAGCTTTGGCGTCAGGTTTGTGCTCTTCCCCATTGTCTTTATCGCGGGCACCATCGTCATGTTCTGCAACCTGCCCTGGTATTGGGCTCTTGGTGGAACGGTGCTGCTCTTCTTCTCCTATTCCGTGTTCATCGACTACAACGAGTTGTTCCGCCGTTGGATTTCCGATGTGCGCTGGAGCATCAAGAAACGCTTGCGTGATGAATACAAATCACTGAACCTCAACAACCTATTCTAATGTCACAACGCTGGATCATCCCTGATATTCATGGTTGCGCAACGACCTTGAAGGTGTTGCTCGAAAATATGCTCAAAATAACGAAGCATGACGAGCTTTATTTCCTCGGCGACTACATCGACCGTGGTCCTGATGGCAAAGGCGTCATCGACTACCTGATGCACCTGCAAAAAGAGGAGTACAACGTGCATTGCCTTAAGGGCAACCACGAGGACATGTGCGTGAAAGCTTTTACCGTCGACCAAAAGAAAAAGTTCTTCGGTGGAAAATATCAGGAGCAAAAGGATTGGGAAGCCGTTGGTGCCAAAGCAACATTAGACAGTTTCGGGGTGAAACATCCGCGCGAGATTCCACAGCTATACATTGACTGGATGAATGCCTGCGTACCATACATCGAATTGGAGGAATACATCCTCGTGCATGCCGGCATGAACTTCAACATTGCCGACCCGTTTGAGGACAAACGCAGTATGATGTGGACCCGCAAGTTCAAGGTCGACTTCAACA
This sequence comes from Bacteroidales bacterium, assembly GCA_017428285.1. The sequence goes on from JAFRRE010000119.1 coordinate 40,846, forward strand.
AATCACACGGCAAGAAAATCATCCATGGGCATATTCCCGTTGATTACAGTTTCATGACCTTGGTTATCGAGCAAAACGACAATTATGATTTCATTGCCTTGGACAATGGTGTTTTCGTGACTGACAAACCTGGTTTAGGCAATTTGACCGCATTTAATCCTGATACGAAACAGCTTGTGGCGCAGTCGAATATGGATATGTAAGGACGGGGATTTTTGAACACGGATTGCACGGATTTTCACGGATATATGTTGTAAAGACGCGCCATGGCATGTCTCTACAGATTAATGTGTTCCGACGACGATTGCGTTCTTGAATTGTTTGACCTTGCCTTCGAAATTGAAGACCTCCGTCACGGCGACGTAGACGCCAATGGGGACTTTGTTGCCGTTGTTGTCAAGGCCGTTCCAGAGGACGCTGCCCTCCTGCCCTACCAGCTCGCCTTTGGCCAAGTGGCGCATTAATTGTCCAGCCACATTGAAGATGTAAATGTTCATCGTGTAACCCGCTTCATCGAAACGGTAGTTGATGAAACAGGCATCATCGAAGCCGTCGCCGTCGGGCGAGAAGATGTCGGGACTGACGGAGATTTCATCGTTGGAAGGCTCGGCGCTCTGCATCATCGAGTTCTCGTAGCCCGGCGTACCAAAATGCGCACTTTCGGCGGCAGAATGCCAGTTGTTGGCATCCATGGAAGGCTGGTCGAAGGCGACGCGCTCCAAAGCCACGCCTTTCGTGACCTTGAGTAGTGGATAGTGCATCTTTTCGGAGAAGGTCATCTGGTCGACCACCGTGCCGTCCTTGCCCATCAAGATGGCCGTACCGCCTGCGTTGGCATAGCTCGGGAAGGATGCCATCTGTACGTAGTTGTCGGTCGGGCAGTCGTATTGGTGGCCAACGATTTCGCTGTTGGTGGAGAGCAAAACATAAGTCTTGGGCAGGAACAAACGGCTGTCAGGCGTGATTTCCTTCAAAGTCGTATCGGTAGGATTGGGAAAGCTCTCCTTGATGACTCCGAGCATCAGAGCACTGAGGTCGAAGGTCTTGTCGGTGTTGTTGTAGAGCTCCACATAATCCACGCCTGGCGCGATGGGATCGAAGAGGATTTCGTTAATCAGGATCTCGCCTTCGGCGATGTCGTTCGGGATGCCGAACTGCACGCGGGTGTCGGCTTCAATGGTTGTACCCACACAGTTGGTCACGCCATTAATAATCAATGTATAGACCAAACCTTGCTCGAATCCGCGGTCGAATTGAAGTTCCGCGTATGTGCCGTCCATGGGATTTATGACCGTCTGCTGGGGATATTCGTTTGTCTCTTCCACAAAGAAGTGTTGCGTTTCAAGTAGTTCAGCGGGATTCATTTGTTGGTCGAACCACAGCTGAACGATTTGGTTGCCGAACATGCTCACGCGCTCCACTTTGGGTGCCACGTTGTTCTCGCCATTCACCGAATTAATGCGGCCTGGCGTGCCACCCGAAGCATCCATGGAGGCTGTCCAGTTGGAGGCGCCGGCACAGGGGTTCAGCGGGTCGATTTGTTCTACCGACCAGCCTCCGTTGGCCTTGTCAGGGTCGTGGTACCAAGTGTTGCTGAAGTTGATGCGAGAAATCAAGATGCCCGCCTTACTGTAGAGATACATCGCCGAAGAGCTATTGCCCACCGAGAAGCTGCTGAAGCCGATGCAATCACCGTATTGGCGCAGTTCGGAAACAGCATCATTGTGACAAAGGATGACATAGCCGTGCGGGGCAAGGACAAAGTTGCCAAAGGTATTGTCATTTGAGCCGATTTGAATCTGCCAGTCTTTCAATTCGATGCCAAACTCGGTAGTGTTGTAGAGCTCCACATACTCCCATTCGGGCAGACCCACCACGGGATTGGGATCCGCCATAATCTCGTTGATGACAATATCGTATTCCGAGGCTTCGTAGATGGAAAAGGCCAGGGTTGTCGGCTCCATCATGTTGTTCCACAGGTCTTTGATGCCACTGACGGTCAACGTATAATTAATGCCGTTGCCGATTTCGCGTTCGAACTCCAAGACCACTTGAGCTAGATTGGTGCCGAAGCTAACCGACATCGGACTACCCAAGCCATTATCCACCGAATAATTGGATGTGTTGAGTGCTGTCGTCTCATTCAGCGCTTCATTGAAGGAGAGTTGCAGATGTGTCAAGTCGAGCACTTCACAGGTCAGCAGTTGGGGTGGCTCGTGGTCGGCGATGCGAGGACCGACATAGACATTGTCGAAATAGATTTTCTTGGCATTGCTCGACGTGAACTTGGACCAAAATCCGAAAAAGCCGCCACGGCCGTAGGTGTCGTCCGCCCCTTGTGCCTCAATGAGATAAATACCCAAATTGTCGTAGCACGACTGGATCATCCAATTGCCTTCGCGATCGCAAGTCACTTTTATTGAGACTGCGAACGAGGCGGCGATAGCACCTTCCGTGCCGCGACAGATTTGCTGTTGCCCGTCGTCATCCTTACGGAACAAGGTGATGGCATCGTTGCTGCCGCCTTCGCCGAAGCGGAGGAAATAGCCTTGTGTAACATTTTGAAAGTCAACGTTATCGGCACTCAACCAGACATCCGTATAGTTGTTTCCCGAAGGGGCAAAAGCCTCGCGAATCCAAAACTGCCATTCCATAGACTCATACTCGCTGATGGGCAAGGAAAGGTAGGCCGTGCCCTCGCCTTCCGCGTTGAGTTGGAGCTGTTTGCTGTTGTTCACCGTAAATTGCTCTGTCGTCCCCGACCAAATGGGGTTTTGGGTGAAGTCGCCGTCGGAGAAGTCATCGGTGACTTGGGCAAGGAGAGTGAAGGGAAACAGAAGCAGGAGTAAGAGTATCTTTTTCATGGTATTAGCAATTTTGGAGAGGACAAAAATAGGAAATATTGCACTCTCTTGCAAAAAAGCCAAGAAAAAGACAGTTTTATTTCACCAAAAACAACCCCGGCGTGATGTCCAGCCAATGCAGCACTGTCTCGCCCCACACGAGGATGAGCACCCATGAGATGGTCATCATGGTGATGCCAAACTTGAAGGCGTCGGTCTGGCTATATTGGTTGGTATTGTACAACAAAGCGGCAGGCTTGCTGTTGAAGGGCAGCACATAGCAGTGCTCGATAAGCATGGCCACGGGCAAGCTGAGGCTCATGACGGGGAAGCCGAAACGCGCCTCCACACCCAAGGCGATGGGCACGAAGACCATGGTGCGGATAGTCTTACTTTGGAAGACCAGACCCGAATACATCATCAAGAAGGTGAGGATGACATACAACACCCAGAAAGGCGTATTGGCTGTGATGCCGAGGCTATCAAAAGCGGCATTGACCATGGTGTTGGGCAAATCAGTAGCATTGAGGCCAGAGCCTAATGTATACGCACCTGCCGAGAAGAGCATCAAGTGCCAAGGTATGTCGACGTCGTTCCATTTCACCACACCGATGCCCGGCAACAGGGCGAGGACGGCACCCAACAAAGCGACGATGGTTTCGTCAATGTTATGGAAGGTGCCCTTCGTGACCCAAAGGACGAGCACCAACACGAAGATACCCACGGCCTTGTATTCTTCGGCCTTCATCTTTCCCATAGCCTTCAACTCTTCCTTCAGTCGCTCCAAGCCGCCTTCGATTTGAGGTACCTGCTCCTCTTTCTTCATCGGGAAGAAGACGTATGTGCCCAGCAACAAGCCTATCACGAGAATCAAGGCACTCATCGGGCCGCAAGAGATGAGCCAGTCGGCATAACCGAAGTCGCAGCTGCCAACGAAGCCCGCGATTAATGAAATGGCGAGTAGGTGAGCGCCACTACCTGTGTAGAACGCATTGGCACCAATGTTCACCTGGAAGAGGTTCTGGATAACAAGGTTGCGGCCGAAATTGTTGCGGTTGCCGTTGGAAGCACCATAGATGGCGCAAACCGTCATGAAGATGGGCAACATAATGGTGGCTTTCACCGTAGTGGCAGAGATAAAGGCCGACAGCACCAAATTAATGATCAAAAAACTCCAAAGCACACCTTTGGCACTCTTGCCGAACTTGATGACGAAGGCCAAGGCCAATCGCTTGGCAAACTGCGTCTTGACCAGCATACTTGCCAAGACAAAGGAAAGGATATTCAGCCACATCACAGGATGACCGAGTTGGGCCAAGGCCTCCTTCTGTGTGGTGACATTACAGAGCACAATGCCGAGGATGATGAATAGCGAGGTCAAGTAGTTGGGAATGGCTTCTGTCATCCAGAGGATGAGACCCGCAACGAAGATGGCGAGCATGGCGTAGTTGGTTCGGAGGAACTCCTCAAAGCCGATGTCGTTGCATCGTTTCAGGGCCTTCTCGGTCAGCATCTCGGTGTTCAGGTTGTCGATGAAGCCGATGTGGCAGCACCAATAAATCACGATGAAGGCGATGATGGCCAAGGGGCCGCCGAGGCGTGCCATCCATTTCTCAAAGTTGGATTTCTGCATCTTGGGCAGTTTTTCCACTTTGTAGTTGTTCATGTCCAAAGGGTCGAATGCCATAGTAGTTTAGAGTTTAGAGTTTAGAGTTAATGTCTTCTGCCGCTTTGCGTCATTGCGAGGAGGAACGACGAAGCAATCCAGTGTTAAAGCTTTCTGTCTGGATTGCTTCGTTCCTCGCAATGACGACAAGCGTCACATATTATTTCCAGTTCTTATAAGGATTCTTCATCAACATGGAGTTGAAGTACTTGGGGTCGCCGGTGACCTCTTCGCCGAGCCAGGCGGGCTTGTCGAAGGGTTCGTTCTCATCGGTGAGCTCGACTTCGGCCACGATGAGGCCGTCATTATCGCCATAGAACTCATCGACTTCCCAGGTGTGTTTGCCATCGGTGTTCTTGACAAGATAGCGGGTCTTGTCGATGACACCAGGTTCGCAGATTTCAAGGAGTTGTTGCACCTCCTCAACGGGGATCTCTTTCTCCCACTCGAAGCGGGCGGCGCCAGAGGCGTTGCCGATGCCCTTGATGGTGATGAAGCCCTTGTCGCCCTTCACACGCACGCGGACGGTGCGCTCGGGCACGCTGGAGAGGTAGCCTTGGGTGATGCGCGTGGCCTTGAAAGCCTCGGCCTTGAAGTCACCCTTTACCAAAAACTTTTTTTCAATCTCTTGTGCCATAGTCGTTTATTCGTTTGCAAGCGGCTTGTCGGACATGCCGATGACGCGCTTGATCGCCTGTAAATAGTTGATGTTTTCGACACCTTCCAGACCACAGTCCTTGATGGTCTTCTTGATGTCCTCGATTTCGGTCGACTCGGAGTTGATGGTCACCACCTTGGCGCCATTGATGAGCACCTCGCCGAACTCGCAGATGGTGTCGTTGACCATATAGCCGAAGCGACGCTTGTGGACGCGCACCGCAGCCAAGTCGGGGTTGGCCTTCACCATGGCGATGAACTCATCGTAGGTGTAGGTGTCCTTGTCCAATTTGGGCATCTCGACCATAAAAGCAGGAAATACTTCCTTTTCGAGCACTTCACGGCTGATGGGGAACTCGCCCTTCATCAAGGGGTTCCACTGCTCGAGGCCGTCGACGGTTTGCACGTAGGTCTTGATGTCCATCTTGCCGTTGCGAATCTTGGTGTTGTTGATATCGTTCTTGCGGGAGATGATGTAGATCTCATCGCTGAGGCGCTCCCAGACTTTCTCGGGGACGGGTGCAGACAGGCGGGCCATACGTTTGTGGGCCTCGCAGAAGCACTGTCCGAAGGAGCGGAACTCAAATCTCGGCTTCGACTCTTCGCCGATTTTCATTTCTTCTTTTGCCATTTTTATGATGTTGAATTGTTAATTGTTTAATTGTTGTTGTCATTTTGCGTCATTGCGAGGAGGAACGACGAAGCAATCCAGACTTATTATCTGGTTTTAACTCTGGATTGCTTCGCTTCACTCGCAATGACGGGGTCAATTATTCCTGCGGAATGGCTTCGCCTTCGGCGGGGTTAGCTGCACCTGGGGTCGGGTCGGCCAGTTTCCAGTCGCCGCCGTCGGGCGTGCGGGCATAGGATTGCGGAGCCACATTGGTCATTGAAGCACCCCATTCTGCACCTTCAGGGCATCTGACAAACTCATCTCTTACTGTTCCGTCAGGCATAAAAAGCGTAATGCGAACTGCCTTTTTGCCCGACAAGCCACTGTTGAAGAACAAGTTTTCAGGATGCTCGGGCTGGTCAGCAGCGACATCGGCACTATACAGCAGCACATAACCGTGAGCAGGAACCACAACAGTAGCATCAGCAGTCCAAGTGGCACCAGCAATGTAGTCGTCTTTCATAATGTACATACCTTCCATCGACAGGTCAAGGTCGCCCTTGTTATAGAACTCGATGAATTTGGCATCGCCATTCAACTCGTTGAGGACGAGGTTGGTGTAGTCAGGCTCATCCGGGGTGGGAGGCTCAGCGCCACCTTCGAGACCGAGGAGTGCCACTTCACCATCGACATTCACTACACCAGGAGTGGCATCGGCATAGTACCAGTTGCCATTGGCGTTGCGGCTGTAGGAAGCCGGAGCAGGGATGTAGGCCGGGTCGTTGGCATCGATGTTGGTCAGGTTGAAGTCATCGATGGAGACACCAGCAGGCGTGAAGAGCTGGATGCGGACGTTCTTCTTGGCGGAGAGGCCGCTGTGGAAAATCAAGCTCTCGGGATAGTCGGGCATGTCGGCTTGGACATCCTCGCTGTAGAGCAGCAGATAACCACCAGCCTCGATTTTCACCGTGTTGTCAGCCAACCAGTTTTGTGCGCCATCCTTCTCAATATAAACACCATTCATATTGATGGCTTCGGCACCTGTGTTATAGATTTCGATGAACTTGTCGTTGCCGTTCAACTCATTGAGGCGGAGCACGGTGTAGTCCACAGCGACAGCACCAACCGTGTATTCCATAGCGGGGGACTGAGCCGTAAGGGTACCCTCTGCCACAATATAGAAACTCACTGTTGTTCCATCAGGCTGGGCGGGAATGACAGCGATATACGCATCCTTTTCAGTACCAGCCGTCATCGCCACTTCGACAGACTTCGCATCAGCGACAGTATAAACCATCTTGGCAGTAAACGCATCGAAACTGGTGATGGTAGCTGTCACCGTGACATCATCCTCAGCTTGGACAGCTGTGGGAGTATAAGAAACATTGGAGATGGTGACACCTGGATATTGCTTATCCTTGACACAAGAGGCGAGACCAACCAAAAGGGCTAATGCCACAAACATTATCTTTTTCATATTATTCTCGATTTTAAAGGGTTAGACAATTTAACGAATTAGAAAGCGACTTGGAAACGGGCCAACAGCATATGGTAGTTCACACCAGCTTCGCCATCAGGAGCCGTGACCTTGGTGTAGTCCTTGGTGGCATTGCCATCGGCATCGAGACCGACATAGAGCTTGCCCTTGCCGTTAGCGTAACGGTCGTTGTTGACATACTGATAGTTGAGGGCCATCTTGACATTCTTGCCCAAATAGAAGTTGAGGGCAGCACCGTAGAGTTCGGCGGAACCACCGAAGATGGCTTGGTCGACAGTACGGCCTTCATAGTCGTTCATATCGAGGAACTCATACTTCAGTGCGAGTTCCACATCGCCCCAGCTGCGGCCGTTGCGAGCACGGTTGAACTTGGCACCACCTGCATCGTAGCTTTGCTTACCACCAAAGAGGAGGTAGCCGCCTTCGACGTACCAACCTTGGAAATGATAAGGTTTGTCAAGCGTGACCTTTTCAGGATCCATATAGGTCCAATCCGACATCCAAGCGCCTTCGAGACGCAAACCGTTGACGTGGCCGGCGAGTTCGGCAGTGGCAATCAGGTTGTGGTCGGTGTCCTTGATGTCATCGGTGTCGATGTACTTCTTGCGGCTGATGTTGGTGGCATTGCGGCAGCTGAAGCGCGTGCCGTTGTAAACGCCCATTTCATCCGAAGTCTTGGGCTGGTCATACATCACTGCACCACCAATGTGCAGACCATAGTCGGCCTCGTTGACGGGGCGCACCACAAGTTTGCCCACGTATGACAAACCTTCATCCATACCGTAGCTCTTGTTGTTGTTTTCCACATAATCGCGGGTCTCTTGGCCTTCAATCTCCTGGAACAATACGCTAGCACTACCAAAGAAATACTTGTTAGAGTATTTGGCAAAGACACCCAGGTGACGGCTCGGTGCAAAGGCGCTGACCACCATCGGGCGCTCCATAAACTCGAGGTAACGCGAAGAGGTGTTACGTGAAAGCGAGAAATCAGGCTTCTGACTACCCACGCTGAACTGCCAATTCTGGAGACCCGTATAGCGGAAGATAGCGTCCTTCAGCTCGAACGAACCATTGGCCAATTCCATATCCACTTCACCGTACCAATCGGGAGTGATTTGCGTCTTGACGGCGAAACGGGCGCGGCGGATGCTGGCGCCATCGCCAATCGGGTCGGCCCATTCCTGGGCACCGAAGTAGTGACCGAAATCGACCTGCACCCTGGAGTCGAGCCAGAGTTTGTAGTCTTTTTCTTTAGATTCGAACACCAAGATGCCGTCGCGGCTCGAAGCCTCCAACGTCTTGACGTCCACTGTGTTGCCATACTGGTCGACAGCTTGCTTGTCGACAGTCTGGGCGAAGGCCATTGAACCCAAAACGAGGGCGGCCAACATTAATACAGTCTTTTTCATAGTGAATTGAATTTAGTGAATTAATTTGTTGAGGTTTTATGTCGTTTTCAAACGCAAAAGTAGAAAAAATGTGAATTACGCAACAAAAATTGATGTATTTTTAAAACTTGGACAACAAGCCCTTTTCGGAAGCAAGGATGCCTTTTTGCTACGGCACTTTCGTACATTCAATTGATTAACAGCTCGTTATTCATCTTCTTTTATTTTGTTAAAGGAAATAAGCGAGGTAGACCGGCAAGTATTTCACTGCATCCTCTTTGTCGTAATCCTTCGTGTATATGAGATAACGGTCATTCGCTATTCTGGAGGAGTATTTTTTACAGAACTCATCCAACGAAACATGGGTTTTGTATGTGGATGACTTTACTTCAACAGGAACAATTTTAGTTCCTTTTGACAAGAGGAAGTCTATCTCGTAATTGTGTTTTCTGCTTTCAGTGGGCCAAGTATGGAAGAACAACTTGTTGCCAGAGCAGACAAGCATCTGCGCTACGATATTCTCGTAAAGATACCCCAGATTGGAAGATAGTTTGTCATTTAATAGCCTGTTGTAGAGGATGTTTTCCGTAAAATCTTTATCCTTGAAAGCAAGGGTTACAAACAGCCCTGTATCTCCAACAAACATTTTATATTGTTTCAGATTTTCAAAAGCGGCCATGCCCACATTTGGGTCATCGCAATGATGCGAAATGTTGACCGTCATCGATTTCTCCATTTCCGAAATTAATTCAATGTAATCTTCCGCTTTCGCGCCCGCAATGACGCTGGAAATCTGGTATCTGGATGCGTTATTATTCAATTGGGCGGGAATGGCAGCAAAAATGCGTGCAGCTTTTCCAGAAGGGTCAATCTTTCCGAAATCCTCATCGTAGATGTTCAGAATCATGCGCTTGGTATGGTCAACCGCTTCAAAATTGTTCGTTTCAAGATAGGCATTAACGGCCTGCGGCATCCCACCAACCAACATATACAAGCGGAAATCTCGCATCAATTTTCGGTGTGCTTCCTTCAACGGCTGTGGGTGTTCCCATACACTTCGAAGCAGGGGGACAGTTGCTGTATCTCCCAATGCCCAACGAAATTCCTCATAATCCATAGGAAACATGTCTATACGCTCTTCCTCACTGGGAATCAAAATGTTTCGGATGTTCTTGCGGATAGAAATCAGAGACCCTGTCTCTATGTAGTCGTATCGATGGTCCGCAACAAACGATTTGATGGCTTGGCGCGCCTTGGGCTGGAACTGAACCTCATCGAAAACAATGAGCGAGTTGCGATTCACCAACTGGACATGGTAAATGAGTTGAAGCCTAAGAAAGATAAAATTGAGATCCGACACATCATCGAACAAATTAAAGACCTCTTGCGAACATTTAGTGAAATCAATGAGAATGTATGATGTATACTCCCGTCGAGCGAACTCCTCTACTATAGTAGATTTGCCAATACGACGGGCACCTTGTACCAAGA
>JAFRRE010000120.1 GCA_017428285.1 Bacteroidales bacterium
ATGGTACATCCCGACGATACACGTCTATTCCATTGCAGAGAAGAACACTGACTATCTGAATATTGAGATTGAACCAATGGCACCACCCTTTGACTTGACTATGGACTTTACTCCAGATATGACCGTAACCTTGAAAGATTTAGCCAAGGGTTATGCTCGGACAAACATCGAAATCGAGACGGACTATGGAACCTTCGAGATCGCTGTATTCATCAACGACACCATTCTTGACGACTGCGATGCGCCTGAAAACTTCAGCGGCCAATACCAACAAGAGTCCAATGGAAATCAATATGCTGTGCTGTTGTGGGAGAACCTGATGCATGATTTCTGGTTCCATTATGACGAAGAATCCATGTCGGGTGCGGTTGATGTGTCGCAATGGGGCATTAAAATCCCAGCCGAGACCTTCGATGATATCCCCTGTGAATTAAGGAAGGTCAAGCTTTTCAAAACAAACTGCCAAAACCAAGAAGGGTCTTGTTATGTAAAAATCTACTTCGGGGAAGATACTCCTGTTAATATGGTTGAAATTGAACACCATACCCTTGAAGCTGGTCCTGACGAATGGGTTGAGGTGGAACTGACTACACCAATAGCATGTACGTCAAGCAATTCGGTTTGGATAGTCATTGAAACCGATGGACTGTCAAACGTAGCGGCTTATTGCCCCACAGCGGGCGACCCGAACGGAAGATGGGCTTGGTCTTCCGAAAACGGGTGGCACGATTATTATGCCGAAACAGGACAAGGTGGCGATTGGCTGATACAAGCTTTCTTTGAGTCATTGGCAAAAGAAGACAATGAAGTGGCGCACTTCAACATCTATCGTGGTGAAAGTTTGGATGCCATGGAACGAATTGCAGAGACAAGCAAATTCGCTCATTACTATTGGGACGATCATACAAATGAACCGGGTGATTATTACTACCGCCTCACGGCTTCCTACGAGAACGGCTGCGAGTCGGCCTATGCTATAGATAGCGAGCATCCCGAAAACGACTACGTCCTTGTTACCATACCAGGCGATATGATTCCTGCTGGCTCCGAATGGTACTACGAAATCCAAAACGACAACGGCAGCATCACCTATCAATATCTCTATCAGGCGGGCGACACCATCGTACAAGACGAGCCAACGCATATCCTTGTGAAAATCAACACGCTTTACGACAAGGGATTGCGTGAAGAGGTGACGCATGAATACGTCTATGAGCGCGATGGCAAGGTGTATTGGTGGAACAAGACTTTGGAAGTGTTCACCGTATTGTATGACTACGAAGCAGAGGTGGGCGACTATTGGGAAATCGTTGTCGGAACAAGAACCCTCGACATGCATGTGGATGCGGTGGAAGAAATCGAATATGAGGGCAGGGTTTGGCGGATGCTGCGTGTGAGCGACCCCGAAGACCTCTTCAGCGGCAACATTGTGTGCGGCATCGGCCACCTCACCAGTTTCTTCCCCGAAAGGTTGATGGGCGACGGCGACCGAATGCGCGTGGAAGGTATGCGTTGCTATTGGAATGAGGGCGAACTGGTGTTCAAATACGGCGACGAGGACTGCGACGCGGTTTATTCGGAGGTACATGGTGTGGAGGAATCTGCTGAAAACCAATTCGATGTTTATCCTAATCCAACCAATGGCGTTTTGTTTGTAGAGACGCGATTAATCGCGTCTCTACCAGACCAAACCTACCGTATCTCCAATCTGATGGGTCAAACCGTCCTTTCCGGCAATATTAACGCTGATAACCAGCAGATTAATGTGTCTTCATTGCCTCAAGGCATGTATTTCATTACCTTTGCAGGCGCGACGCAGAAATTTGTGGTGCGTTAATCAAGGTCTTGTAGGGCTGTCGTACCACGGCAGCCGCACGCTGAAACGGCACAGCGGCTGCCATGGTTCTTGAGTCTGTCGAAAGACAGTGTGACAACCCTACAAACCGAAACGAATAATAGGAACATCATTTTAACCTCAAAAAATCTATGAAAGACCTACGGCTATTTGCCATCCTTGCGTTCCTACTGTTGGCGGGGAAAATGACCATGGCCCAAACCGACCTCGAAGCCTTGATGGCCACACGTGGGGAATATTTCTTCTCCTTACCCTTACAACAGCATGAAGAGGCCAAGCGGCTCATTCGCCTTTGTTCCGTCGACAAACTGGAAGGCAACCGTCTGATTTGTTATGCCAACGAAGAGCAGTACCACCAACTCCTTGCCATGGGCTATCAGCCTACGCTGCTCATGCCGCCTTCCATGCTAGAACATTACCCCATGTGGGACGGCACGAACCGCGAGGCCTACGATTGGGATTCCTATCCTACCTATGAGGCCTACCAGGACATGATGAAGCAATACGCCGAGGATTTTTCTGAAAGATGCTCATACTTCGATTTGGGCACATTGGCGAGCGGACGCAAGCTCATGTTCTGCCGCTTCAATAACGGAGAACCCGATGGCAAGCCCAAGTTTCTTTATACCTCCACCATGCACGGAGATGAGTTGACAGGCATGATGCTCATGCTCCGCCTCATCGATGAGCTTTGCACCAGTGATGATCCTAGGCTCCTGAATTTGATCGACCAGCTCGACATTTTCATCTCGCCCTGCACCAACCCCGACGGCACTTATCACGGGGGAGACAGTACCGTCTATGGTGCTCGACGCAACAACGCCAACAACGTGGACCTGAACCGTAACTATCCCGACTTCGACAATGGCCCCCATCCCGATGACAAGGAATACCAGCCTGAAACCCTGATGATGATGGAACTTGCTGAGCGATATCCCTTTACCATGGCGGCGAACTATCACGGTGGTTCCGAAGTGATGAATTATCCTTGGGACACCTACCAGCCCCTGCATCCCGATGACGAATGGTGGCAATTGGTGTGTCACGAATACGCTGACTTGACTCATGAGCACGATACATTGTATATGAGCGGTTTCGACAACGGCATCGTCAATGGTTATGTGTGGTATCCCATCTACGGCAGCCGTCAGGATTACATGAACTACTATCAGCAATGCCGCGAGGTGACCATCGAATGTTCCATCCCCTATACGCCGAATCCGTCGACAATGCCCATGTATTGGACCTACAATCACGAGAGTATGTTGCGTTACATGGAGCAATGCCTCTATGGGATTCATGGCAGGGTGACGGATTCGGTCACTGGTGCGCCTTTGGAGGCAGAGGTCACCATTCTCACCCATGATCATCATGGTTCTGCCGTCAGCAGCCATCTACCGGCAGGCGACTACCACCGTCCCATCAAGGGCGGCACCTACGAGGTGACATATTCTTGCGAGGGCTATTACCCCAAGACCCTCACCTTGACGGTGGCAGACTGGGAGACCTTGGTGCAGGATGTGCAATTGGTACCGGAAGGCTATGGGGTTGAGGAAGGCGGCCCTTCGACAGGCTCAGGAACCGCATTGATGGTTTATCCTAATCCTACAAACGGCATCTTGTTTGTACAGACGTTGCGCGCAACGTCTCTACCAGACCAAACCTACCGCATCACCAACCTCATAGGCCAGACCCTATTGACAGGCCAAATCAAGGTCGAGACCCAACAGATTAATGTTTCATCATTGCCTCAAGGCATGTATTTCATTACCTTTGCAGGCGAGACACGGAAATTTGTGGTGCGTTAATCGTGGCTTAAAACCGAACCAAAAAGCCTGTCTCGCAATGGGACGGGCTTTTTTGTTCTGACTTCGTTTTTTTTCCTATTTTTGCAACCTCAAACAACAATTCAACCCTTCAACAGTCAACAATTAAACAATGAATAAGGACATCGTTTTAAGCGGCATTCGCCCCACCGGAAACCTTCACCTCGGCAATTACTATGGTGCCGTGCGTAGCTTCGTGAAGATGCAGGAAGACTACAACTGCTACTTCTTCATCGCCGACTGGCATTCGTTGACAACGCACCCTAAGCCGGAAAACATACAGCGTTCGGCCCGCACGATTTTGGCTGAATACCTTGCCTGTGGCATCGACCCTGAAAAGGCCACCATCTACATCCAAAGTGATGTGCCGGAGACCATCGAGTTGTATCTCTACTTCAACATGAACGCCTACATCGGCGAACTCGGTCGCGTGACAACCTTCAAGGAGAAAGCCCGTCAACAGCCCGACAATGTGAATGCCGGCTTGTTCACTTATCCGACTCTCATGGCCGCCGATATCCTGCAACATCGTGCCAAATGGGTGCCCGTGGGCAAGGACCAGGAGCAGAACATGGAGATGGCCCGCAAGTGCGCCCGCCGCTTCAACAATATTTATCAGGTGGAGTTCTTCCCCGAACCGCAGAACTACTACTTTGGTGGCGATGCCATCAAGGTGCCGGGATTGGACGGTAGCGGCAAGATGGGCAAGAGCGACGGCAATTGCATCTACCTCTTCGAAGATGAGAAGACCATGCGTAAGAAGGTGATGCGCGCCGTCACCGACAGCGGCCCGACCGAGCCCAACAGCTCCAAGCCGGAGGTCATCCAGAACCTCTTCACGATGATGAGCATCGTTAGCGAGCCTGAGACGGTGAAATACTTCGACGAGAAGTGGAACGACTGCTCCATCCGCTACGGCGACATGAAGAAACAACTTGCAGAAGACCTCGAAAAGACGGTCGCTCCCATCCGCGAGCGCATCATCGAGTTCTCATCTGATACCGAACGCCTCGACCGCATCGCCCGTATGGGTGCCGAAAAGGCCCGAGAGAGCGCAGCGAAGACCTTGAACGAGGTGAGGAAGATTATCGGATTTAGAACGTATTAATGCTTGTAGAGACGCGATTAATCGCGTCTCTACCAACACAACACAATACAATGGGTGATTTTATCACATACGAAAAAATTCCCGAAAGGGCGGTGCTTATCGCAGTTGCTAGCAAACAACAAGGCCGTGAGCGCACGGAAGAATACCTCGACGAGCTGGCTTTCCTGTTGGAGACGGCAGGTGGTATCCCGGTGGCACGTTTCGTGCAGCCTTTGGATCGACCAAGCAGCGTGACTTATCTTGGCTCGGGCAAGCTCGAGGAGATTCACCAGTACATCAAGGCGGAGAACATTGAGATTGCCGTCATCGACGATGAGCTCAGTGCTACGCAAGCCCGTAATATGGAGCAGGCATTGGAGTGCCGTGTCCTCGACCGCACGAGCCTCATCTTGGACATCTTCGCCTCCAATGCCCATACAGCGCACGCCAAGGCGCAGGTGGAACTCGCGCAATACCAATATCTTTTGCCTCGCCTGACCCGTATGTGGACTCACTTGGAGCGCCAACGTGGTGGTATCGGTATGCGTGGTCCTGGTGAGACCCAAATCGAAACCGACCGCCGTTTGATTCTGGAACGCATCGCCTTGCTGAAAGAGAAGTTGAAGGATATCGACAAGCAGAAGACCGTGCAGCGCAAGAATCGTGGCAAGTTGGTGCGCGTGGCACTCGTGGGCTATACCAACGTGGGCAAGTCGACCATCATGAACCTGTTGAGCAAGTCGGAGGTCTACACGGAGAACAAACTCTTCGCTACGCTTGATACCACGGTGCGTAAGGTAGTTGTGGATAATCTTCCGTTCCTTTTGTCTGACACTGTAGGATTTATCCGTAAGTTGCCGCATCATTTGGTGGAATCGTTTAAGTCGACTTTGGATGAGGTGCGTGAGTCGGACATCCTGTTGCATGTGGTCGACATATCGCATCCCGACTTCGAGGCGCAGATGGAAGTCGTTAACCAGACCTTGGCAGAATTGGGTTGCGCCGACAAGAAGACCATCGTGGTTTTCAACAAGACCGACGCCTACACTTGGGAGGAGAAAGACCCTGACGACCTGACGCCGCCCACAAAGCGCAATGTCTCCTACGATGAACTGAAAAAGACTTGGATGGCCAAGATGAACGAAAACTGCATCTTCATCTCCGCCAAGAACCGTGATAACTATCAGGAATTCAGAGATTTGCTCTACAAGGAAATCCGTGACATGCACGCCATTCGGTATCCATACGACAATTTCCTCTATTAAACCACCTCTCTAAATTCTAAGCAATAGATGTACCTCATCGACACCCACACCCATATCTACGACCACCAATTCAGCCTTGATAGAAACGAAGCTATGCAGCGTGCTTTGGAAGCTGGCGTCCAGATGATGCTCCTGCCCAATGTGGATGCTTCAACCATCGCGCCAATGCTTGAATTGCACGAGCAATACCCCGATTGTACCCGCGTGATGATGGGCTTGCAGCCCGAGGAAGTAAAGGAGGACTATAAGGAAGTGCTTACCCAAATGGAAAAGGAACTGGAGCATGGCATTTATGTCGGAGTAGGGGAGGTCGGCCTCGATTTCTATTGGGATGCAACTTACGAGAAACAACAACTTGATGCTTTCGAGACCCAATTGGAATGGGCCAAGCAGCTCCATTTGCCACTCTCCATACACTGTCGCAATGCCTTTGACAAGATGGTGAAGATCCTAGAAAAGAAACAAGACGGAGGACTGCGTGGCATTATGCACTGCTTCACGGGAACTGAGGAAGAAGCCAAAGGCTACCTTGAGTTGGGTTTCCATCTCGGCTTGGGTGGCGTGACCACTTACAAAAACTGTGGCGTAAAGGAGTATCTGTCCAATTTGCCATTGGATAGAATCGTTTTGGAAACTGATGCGCCTTATTTGGCGCCCGTTCCCTGTCGCGGCAAGCGCAACGAACCTTCGTTCCTTGTTCACACAGCGAAACGCATTGCTGAAATTCTTCAAATGCCTTTGGAAGACTTTGCTGCTACCACAACGGCAAATGTGAAAGACTTGTTTCAACTGTGATGTCGCATTGCGTCACTGCTAGGCATTACTCTTACCCATTTACCCTCATGGCGGAGAAACATCCGCCATCCCCTGCGCTAAAGGGGATCCCTGTCGCGTAGGGGATTACGGGTCAAGCCCGCAATGAGGTAATATGGTGTGATTTTGGTCGTTCTTTGTGAAAAGTAGTACAAAAAAGGTCGCCGACTTGCGCCGGCGACCTGCCATTATGAAGATAAAAAAACAACTGTTGTTCAATTAAACTACCCACACTTGGAATACCCACAATTGCGGCAGTGCTTGCAGCCGTCCTCGAAGACGAGCTTTTCACCACAAGTGGGGCATTTCTCTTTCTCGTCAACCATGCCATCGGGCACATATTTCTTCAAAGCGCGCGCGATGCCATTCTTCCAAGTGTTGATGCTTTCTTCCTCTACATTCAAATTCTGTACCAATTCAATCACATATTGGATGGGCATGCCGTGGCGCAAGATGCCAGAGATGAGTTTGGCGTAGTTCCAGTATTCCTTGTTGAATGAGCGTGACAAACCTTGCATCATCACTTCATAACCGTCCTTGTCAGTATAGCGGAAGTCATAACGCGAAGTCTCTCCTTTGATTTTCTCCTTGATGATGACACCCTTCTCGATGTAAGGCGGTAGGAAGAAGTCTTCGGCCTTACCCAAGAAGATTTCGTATGGCTTTCCATGGAGTTTGCCGACGAAGGCAATCCATTTCTCGTAGTTGTTCTGGAAGCGCACCACATCGCATTCCAACTCTTTCGGACGCGGAGGGGCCGAGTTTTCATGGATGTCGTCAGGTCGGCCGTTGTCTTTGGTATCATTTGAGGTCCCTGAGTTTGTCGAAGGGCCGTCTTTCTTTTCATCTTTGGAGACCAGCACGCCGTCGCGCGAGCCGTCACGATAGATGGTCATGCCTTTGCAACCGCTCTCCCAAGCGGTCATATAGATTTGGCTGACCAGTTCTTCCGTGGTTTCCTTTGGAACATTGACCGTCACGCTGATGCTGTGGTCAACCCATTTCTGCATCGAGCCTTGCATCTTCACCTTGTTCACCCAGTCAATGTCGTTGGCCGTGGCTTTGTAGTAGGGTGATTTTGCGATGACGGCGTTGAGTTTTTCATCGTCGTATTTCAACACTTCTTCGACATTGTAGCCATTCACCTCAAGCCAAGTGATGAACTTGTGGTGGAACACATTGTATTCCTCGAACGAGTTACCTGTCACATCGGTGAAGGTGACATGGACATCCTTGTCGTTGGGGTTCACTTTACGGCGGCGTTTGTAAGCCACCATGAAGACTGGTTCAATGCCTGAGGTGGTTTGGGTGCAAATGCTGACTGTACCTGTAGGGGCGATGGTCAGCATGGCGATGTTGCGGCGACCCACACGGCACATCTTTTGGTAGAGGTCTTCATCCAAAGCGCGCAGACGCTTGATGAAGGGGTTGTTCTCTTCGCGTTTGGCATCGAACATCGGGAACTTGCCGCGTTCTTCAGCCAAGTTGACCGAAGATTTGTAGGCGTTGTAGGCCAAAAGCTTTTGTATCTCTGTCGAGAAAGCAATAGCCTCGTCGGAGGCATAGCGCTTGCCCAGGGCAGCAAGCATGTCGCCTTCGGCAGTGATGCCGATACCCGTGCGACGACCTTGCAGGCACTTGGCCTTGATGTTTTTCCAGAGGTTGGCTTCGGTGCGTTTCACTTCGTCGTCTTCGGGGTCGGCAGCGATTTTGGCCAGAATACCGTCCACCTTCTCGATTTCAAGGTCAACGATATCATCCATCATACGCTGGGCGATGGCCACATGCTTTGAGAAAAGCTGATGGTTGAATCTTGCCTCGGGTGTGAACGGGTGCTCGACATAACTATAAAGGTTGATGGCCAAAAGGCGGCAGCTGTCGTAAGCACAAAGCGGAATCTCGCCACAGGGATTGGTGCTCAAGGTCTTGAAACCAAGGTCGGCATAGCAGTCGGGGATGGACTCGCGGATGATGGTGTCCCAGAACATCACGCCGGGCTCGGCCGACTGCCAAGCATTGTGGATGATTTTGTTCCACAAGGCGCGTGCGTCAATTTCCTTGGTGTATTTTGGGTTGGGTGAATCGATAGGATATTGCTGAACGAACGGCTTGTTCTCTTTGACGCATTGCATGAACTCATCAGTGAGCCGCACCGAGATGTTGGCGTTGGTGATTCGGCCTTGAGTCATTTTTGCATCGATGAAGGCTTCTGAATCGGGGTGCTTGATACTGATGGTCATCATCAGGGCACCGCGACGGCCGTCTTGGGCGACTTCCTTTGTGGAATTGGAAAAGCGCTCCATGAAAGGCACCACACCAGTGGAGGTGAGGGCGCAATTCTTCACGGGGCTGCCGGAAGGACGGAGGTGTGATAGGTCGTGACCCACGCCACCACGGCGTTTCATCAGCTGCACCTGTTCCTGGTCGGTCTTCATGATGCCGCCATACGAGTCAGAGTCGCCGTTGTTGCCAATGACAAAGCAGTTCGATAGCGATGAGATTTGGAAGTCGTTGCCGATGCCCGTCATGGGGCTGCCTTGGGGCACGATGTAACGGAAGTCTTTCAGCACCTCATAAATCTCCTCTTCCTTCATCGGGTTGGGGTAGCGGCGCTCGATGCGGGCAATCTCGCGTGCGATGCGGTGATGCATGTCATCAGGAGTGAGCTCGTAGATGTTGCCGTCGCTATCCTTGAGCGCGTATTTGTTTGCCCAAACATCACCAGCCAATGCGTCACCATGGAAGTACTCCTTGGCGGCAGCCTTCACTTCCTCAATGGGATAGGCATGATATTCGACCTTTGCGGCTTCATCATTTTTCGGCTCTTTTTCAACCACCTGAACTTCATCCTGACTTTCGATCTGCTCGGCCGCGAAAGTGGTGTTTTTCCGCGACTCTATAATCTTGTCGTAAGGGTGAACTTCAACTTGGGGCTCTTGAGCTTCATTTAAGCCACTAAACAGGTCTCCATCCAATTCCAATTGCGTATGGTTTGATTGCATCTTTTTGGTTTTTAAACTCTTATGGGCAAAACAATGGCGTTTTTTCTGACGCTCGTTCAGTTTGCGAAATTAAGAAAGAAGCGGATATGTCGCTCTAAAAAATCGACTTTTTAAAGCGTATTTTATCAACAATGCATGTTGATAAGTTTTTTGGTTTTGATAGTCAAAAGGATATAAAAAAGTGAAATAATTTGGCACGCTGTAGAGACGCGCCATGGCGCGTCTCTACAGTAGGTTGTCATTTTTTCAGCTGTTCCATGGCAAAGGCATACGCGCCAATGGCCACTGCTGATGATGTGCCGAGCTTGGTGACGCCCACGCCGACGCACTTGGTGGGGTCGTACCAAACTTCTTGGTTGCTGAACGGTACCTTGATCATCTTGCCCGACTTTTCGGTGAAGCGAATCATGTCCTGTGCATCCATTAGGTTATAAGCTTCGGTCTCCATTCGACTAAATGAGTGACCGTCCTTGAGGCCGGTAAAGGGCTCGTTCATCTTTTTGATCAGCATGGGCATGAAGACAGGCCAAGCTCCTGACAAACCACCGCCGATGACGATGATGCCATCGATGAGCGAAATGGCGTTGGCCAACACGTCGGCCAAGGCTGTGGCCATTTCATTCCACGACTTCAAGGCTGCTTCCTTGTCGCCAGGCAGCTGTCCCATGGCTATCTTGTAAATGTCGTAGGGATGCGGTGTTTTGTCGAACTCGATGCCAGCTTCTCGGCCATACACGCGGCGCACGGCCCGGATGCTGATGCTGTCTTCGGCACTGGTGGTGGGGTAGAGCGGGTTGCGGTGACGGTTGATTTCACCGCCTGCCGAGTTGTCGCCGTTGAGCAACACCTTATTAATAACTATGCCGCCGCCAAAACCCGTGCCGATGGTGACACCTAACAGGTTCTTGTAGCGTTTTGGGTTGCGTTGCTGCTCAAGCAGTTTGTTCACTTCGGGCAGCAAGCCGTTTAGGGCTTCGCCGTAGGCAAATAGGTCGCCGTCGTTGTTGATGTAGACGGGCACTTGGAATTCGTTCTCAAGCATGGCTTTCAGTGGTACTCCGCC
The DNA here is from genome assembly GCA_017428285.1 of Bacteroidales bacterium. The sequence goes on from JAFRRE010000120.1 coordinate 10,912, forward strand.
ATGGAAAGTGGGCAGGTTCTCCAAGTCGCCGATGATGCCGTTGGGATAATCGGCAGGACCAGGGAAGCAGAAGCTGATGGCTGCTGCCTTGGCACCACAACGAGTCTCACATTCATGGAAACCCGTGATGAGTTTTTGAAGCACTTCCTCCAACGTGGGAGCTGCCGAAGGAATGGTGAAAGGTTCGATGATTTCGTGCCAGTCTTGCACGGCCGAGAACTTGAAGCCTGTGCCGCCAGCGTCGAGGATAAAGATAACAGGAGAACTATTCATGTTGTTTGGCTTTTAATGACGGATTATAGAATTTTTCCACCCAGAGCACCCACAAGAGGAAGATGATGAGGTAGAAGAACAGTTTAAAGATATAGTCGTGGGCGAGTAGGAAGGTATTAATGTCGTTACCGAAAAGGTGGATGTGGATGTTAGGCCATGCAATCTGCATGAGCATGATGCCACAGATACGCACCACGTTGGCCCATTCGATGATGACCAGACCAGCAGGAATGTACCACAGTTTGTGTTTCCATGGGCCGGGGAATAGGAGCATGAGGAAGAGCCAGTGCAACCATTGTTTCAAACTGGCACATTCGGGAGCGATGGTGACAATGGCCAAACCGCCGTCTTTGTTGATGGCGGAAATAATTCGTTGTGGGGCGAAGGTGGTAATGTCAATGCAGAAAATATGGTCGAGCACCCAACAGGATTGGCTATAGACTAGATTGACAGACCAAAGCATAAGTTTCTCAACCCAATTTCCAACAGGCCAATAGTCTACGGACTGCCAACCCAAATAGAGATAGTGGAAGCTGATTATCAACACGATAAAAAGCCCCACATTGACTGTGCTACGATTTTTCGGGTTTTTATAATAGGCCTTAATGCGCTCTAGATTCATGGAAAGAATTTTGGGGCGAAATTACGAAATAAATGAATTATCCGTACCTTTGCATCTCAAAAATATCGGAAATATGGAAAACGACAGCATAGTTACTCAGGTTTCAGAGACGATACAAGACACTTCCACGCTTGCCACCGTGACCGAAGGCATCCAAAAACTGACCACAACCCCTGTCTCGGAGTGGCTTCCCGATTTGGTAAAGACTTATGTTGTCCCCTTGGGACTGAAGATACTCGCCGCTATTGTGGTGCTTCTTTTGGGACGTTGGGTCATCAAACTGATTAAGAAATGGATGTCTAATGGACTGATGAGCCGTCATGCCGATGCCACCTTGCATAGCTTTTTGTCGAATTTGGTCGCTGTGGTGCTGAATTTCTTTCTCATCATGGCTATTGTCGGCATTCTGGGCATTAATACCTCGTCATTGGTAGCCTTGCTGGCCTCTGCTGGATTGGCAGTGGGCATGTCGTTGGGTGGCACATTGCAGAATTTTGCCGGTGGCGTGCTGATTGTTTTGTTTCGACCTTTCAAGGTGGGCGACTTTATTTCAGCTCAGGGTATGGAAGGCATTGTGAACGAAATACAAATCTTCAATACGCATTTGTTGACAACCGATAACAAAGAGGTGATTTTGCCAAATGGAGCCCTTGCCACAGGTGTGATGACGGTCTTTTCGAAACAGGATACGCGTCGTGTTGATTGGGTGTTCTCCATTGCCTACGGCGATGATTACGACAAGGCAAAGACCGTGTTGCGACAGCTGTTGGACGAGGATCAGCGAGTTCTGAAGTCGCCCGAACCTTTTATCGAATTAGGTAAACTCAACAGCAGTTCAGTTGATATCACGGTGCGTGCATGGGTTAAATCGGCGGATTATTGGCCTGTGTATTTCAGCATGAACGAAAAGGTTTACAAGACTTTTGCCAGGGAAGGCCTGAACGTTCCGTTCCCACAGATGGATGTTCATATGAAGAGTTGAACATAGAAAATCGAAGCAATTACACTTTTTTTGGAACAATTTTTTCAGAAACGCTTTGGGTAAAGAAAAAAATTGTATTTTTGCAGCCCGTTAGAAAAAAGACAAGTGTAAATAATAAAGGATAAGAGTCATGTCAAAAGTTTGTCAAATTACAGGTAAAAAGGTCATGCACGGCAACAATGTTTCTCACTCCAACAAGAAGACCAAGAGAACGTTTGAACCGAATCTGAAAATCAAGAAGTTCTATGTTCCGGAATGGGATGAATGGATTGTGCTGAAGGTTTCAGCCGCTGGCATGCGTACCATCAACAAGAAGGGTATCTACCAAGCCATCTTGGATGCTTCTGCAGAGGGTAACCTTGAGCGTTGGTAATTTATTGCCAATGTGAACCATATCAGAGCTGCTGTGCCTTGCGCAGCGGCTTTTTTTGTTTGATTAGGCCAATTCCCTTCTGACAGATAATATTTCCCGATATTTTCAGTTATCTATTCATGCGAGCGAAGTTCATCCTCATAGCATTCTTGTTGTCATCTCTGTTTGCCACGGCACAACAGCTGCCGACGGCTACGGTATACGGCAAGGTGATTGACGAGCAGGGCCATCCCATCGAGATGGCCAATGTGGTGGTACCCGAGCTTTTGGTGGGCTACACGACCAACTCGCGAGGCTACTATGAGTTGTCGTTGTTGTCGGATTCCACTTGGACCATCCATTTCTCGTTCATCGGCTATGAGCAGAAACAAGCTACGGTGCGACTGAAACAAGGCGAAAAACGAAAGCTCGACATGGTGTTGCATTCCACTGCTACAGTGCTTCCCGACGCCGTCATCAGTGACCGCGGCACCGAGGCCTCAAGCTTGACGCGTCTTGATGCCAAACAGGCCACCATGCTGCCTACGATGGGCGGAGGAGTGGAAACGTTGATCAAGACCTTACCGGGCGTGGTGTCGAACAATGAATTGAGTTCCCAATACCGCGTGCGTGGCGGCAATTTCGATGAGAACCTGATTTATGTGAACGGCATCGAAATCTACCGTCCTTTCCTTATCGGGTCGGGACAGCAGGAGGGATTGAGTTTTGTCAACTCGCAGTTGGTCAACAACATCGAATTCTCGGCAGGTGGCTTCGCAGCCGAATATGGCGACAAGATGTCATCGGTGCTTGATGTGACTTATAAAACGCCTAAGGAAATCGCTGGCTCGTTGAGCTTGAGCCTTTTAGGCGCTGAAGCGCATGTGGAAGGCGCGACAAAAAACGAGAAATTCAGCTATTTGGTTGGGGCACGCTACAAAAACACGGCTTTGGCATTGGGTATGATGAACACCAAAGGCGACTACAAGCCCAATTTCACCGATGCACAAGCCTTGTTCAACTACCGGTTCAATGAGAAATGGGATTTGTCGTTTTTGGGCTATTATTCCAAGAACCGTTACATGTTGATTCCCCAAAATGCAAAAATCAACTTCGGTACCATTGACGTACCGCTGCAACTGAATGTGTATTTCAGCGGTCAAGAGATTGATGACTATACAACGGGCTTAGGCGCGTTTACCTTGTCGTACAAACCCAATAAGGACTTGAACCTGAAATGGATTGCTTCGGCTTATTCTGCTTATGAAACTGAGACCTTCGATATCCGAGAGCAATATTTTTTCGGTGTGCGCAACACCTCTCTCGGCTCCGAAGAGTTTGGTGAGGTGATTGAAAACCACGAGGTGGGAACGCTTACCAAACATGCTCGTAACGGCTTCTATGCCCAAGTTTATAATCTCGACCATAAAGGTCTCTACGCTTTCGACAACAGCTTGCTGAAATGGGGCTTGCGCTTCCAACATCAGGACATCGATGATGTGGTGGATGAATGGCAGATAATGGACTCGGCAGGTTATACTCTGCCCCATGTCCTTGATGTGATCGGTAGCTATCCTGACGTATTGCCTGAGATTGGGATGGACTATGTTCATAAATCCCACAATTTGCTCTCTGTCAACAATCTTGATGGTTTTGTGCAGAACTCTTGGACAATTCCATACAAAGAAGAAGGTGAGTTTGTCATTACGGGCGGTTTGAGGGCCAATTACTGGGGCTATAATAATAAGGTATATGTCAGTCCGAGGGCTGGTATTGCTTATAAGCCTGAGAATGAGAAGAATGAGACGGTGTATCGTTTGTCGGGCGGTGTCTATAACCAAACACCATTCTATCGAGAAATTCGAAACCGCGATGGCAGTCTCTTTAAAGATGCTAAGGTGCAGCAGTCCTATCAGATTGTGGCAGGCAACGATTTCAAGTTCCGAGCCTTCAATCGACCTTTCATCCTGACCTCGGAATTGTATTTCAAGTGGTTCACTCATGTCATTCCTTATGACATCGACAACGTGCGCATCCGTTATTATGCCGACCAATCGGCAAGAGCGTACGCAACGGGTCTTGATTTTAAGGTGAATGGAGAGTTTGTGAAAGGCGTCGACAGTTGGGCGAGCCTATCCATTATGCAGACTAAGGAGGATATCCGTGGCGACTATTTTCTGGTGGATTTCGAAGGGAATCAACTGCCATTCTATAATCATACCGATGACCAAGTGGCTGATACTGTTGCATTGGGTTGGCATTACCGTCCTTCCCATCAGTTGGTCAATTTCTCACTGTTTTTCCAAGATTACATTCCCAATGCCCCGACATGGCGTGTCAATATGACCTTGACCTTTGGTATGGGCATGCCCGTCAATGAAAATAGTTCGGATTTCTATTTTCCTTCAAACCGCTATCCAGCCTATCGCCGTGTCGACATCGGCTTCAGCAAGCAGCTCATCAGCGAGGCCAGCAGTTTTAGCAAGGGCAATCCGTTGAGGTATGTAAGGAATATGTTCGTTAGCGTCGATGTCTTCAATCTATTAGACATTCCCAATGTCGTTTCCTACAATTGGGTGAAATATATCGACAACATTCAGTATCCTGCCCCGAATTATTTGACACCACGTTACGTCAACGTGAAGTTGGTGATGGAGTTTTAAAATGGAAAAAGCGAGGCAACGCCTCGCTTTTTCCATTTAATACATCGCTGTCATCTTAATCCATTCACGGCCTTGGGCACACATGTCCTCGACCTCGGCAACGGTCTTTGGGATTGGTCGTCCGAGAATGCGGCAGCCGTCTTCGGTGATAAGCAAGTCGTCCTCGATGCGGATGCCGCCGAAGTCCTTGTAAGTCTCCAGCTTTTCGTAGTTGATGAACTCCTTGAACTTGCCTTCGGCCTTCCACATGTCGATGAGGGTGGGGATGAAGTAGATGCCCGGTTCATCGGTGACTACAAAGCCTGGCTTCAGGGTCTTGCCGCAGCGCAAGCCGCTGAAGCCTAATTTGGTGCTACGTGGCGTGATGTTGTCATAGCCAACATAGGTCTCGCCGAGGCCTTCCATGTCGTGCACATCCATGCCAAGCATGTGGCCTAGGCCGTGAGGCATGAAGAGCCAGTGGGCACCATTCATCAAAGCTTCTTCAGTGTCGCCTTTCATCAAACCGACGCCTTTCAAGCCTTCAATCAAAGTGCGGCAGGCGAGGGTGTGCATCACCATATAAGGCATGTAAGGACGCGTGTTGGCGGCTACGGCTTGGTTGGCGGCAAGCACGATTTCATAAATCTCGCGCTGGCGTTGGTTGAACACACCGCCCACAGGGGTGGTGCGGGTGAAGTCGGAGGCGTAGTAGTTTTCCGTCTCGGCACCAGCGTCGCAGACCATCATGCGACCTTCCTTCAGCACATTGTGGTGACCATGGTTGTGCAATGTTTGACCATCCACGCTGAGGATGACGGGGAATGACACAGGGCCGCCGCCTGACAGCGACAGACCTTCCACCACTCCGGCAATCTCTTGCTCGATCATACCAGGCTTACACATCTTCATGGCTGTGGTGTGCATGTAATAGGCAGTGTTGGCGGCGCGTTCCATCTCGGCGATTTCAAGCTCGCTCTTCACTTCGCGCATGGCAATGACGGCCTTGATAAGCTCAAGGCTGACATATTCCGACACCTTATTAATATTACAGCCTAACCATTCGGCGCATTGGACCTTCGTGTCGGCACGATAGGTGGGCAGTATGTGAATCTGGCGACCTTTGGTGATGGCTTGTTGCAGATATTCACCAAACTTGTTGAAATCGCGGCAATCGGTGATGCCGATGCAGTCGCCTTGTTCCTTCAGCGAGGGCAGGGGGCCGCACCAAATCACATCGTCGATGGTGACCTCCACACCGAAGAGGATTTCCTCGCCCGTCTCAAAGTCGATGACACCGACCAAGTCGGGGTGGTTGAGGCCGAAGAAATAGGAGAAATTGCTGTCCTGACGGTAGATATAGGTGTTGTCGGGATAGTTGAAGGGCGCTTCGTTGTTGGCAGGGAAGAAGGCGATGCCCTTCGAGATCATTTTTTTCAATGTGGCACGACGGCCACTGTAAACATCTTTTGCGAACATATTGTTGTTGATTTGTTGATTGTTTAATTGTTTAATTGTTGAGACGCATGTCATCCCTGCGTTGGTGGTGCGGTGGCATGGGATCTATACGTCTCCTATGGATTCTGCAAAAATAATCATTTTTTCATTGCCGCCTCAATCTCTTCGATTTCCGTTGGCAGACCTTCAAACAAGTTGATGGGATTGCCTTCTGTGATGAGCAGGTCGTTCTCGATGCGGATGCCGATACCTTCTTCGTGGATGTAGATACCTGGTTCGCAGGTGAGTATCATGCCGGGTTCAAAAGGTTTGAACTTGTCGATGCTGTCGTGCACGTCGAGGCCGATGTGATGCGACATGCCGTGCATCAGGTATTTGCGTTCCAGAGGCTTTTCGGGGTCTTGGTTCTTCACATCTTCAGCGGTGAAGAGACCGAGCTTGATCATTTCCTGCTCCATCAGTCGGTGGGTGGTCTCGTTGATTTCGTTGATGGTGCCACCAGGGCGGTAGAGCTTGGTGATTTCCTTCATCACGCGGAGTACGGCGTTGTAGCAATCAGCCTGTCTCGGAGTAAACTTTCCGTTGATTGGAATGGTGCGACTGAGGTCAGAGGAGTAGTTCTTCAGCTCACAGCCGATGTCGAAGAGCAGCAGGTCACCGTCGTTGAGCAGACTTTGGTTCTTGGAGTAATGCAAGCAACATCCGTTCTTGCCTCCTGCGATGATGGGCGCGTAGGCATGGCCTGTGGCATTGTTCTGCTTGAAGATGTATTCGATTTCTGCCTGCACTTCAAATTCATACATGCCAGGTTTCACGGTATCCAAGCAGCGGCGGAAGGCTTTCGCAGTGATGTTGCAGGCTTGCTGCGTAATGGCAATTTCATCCTTCGACTTTTTCATGCGCAAGGCATTGAGAATCGGTGCGGTGCGACCAAAGTTGTGCATCGGATACAACTCTTTGACTCTTTTGACAAATCGTTTTTGAATGGTTTCTATGGCACATTCATATTTCGGATATTCATAGCTATTCAAAAAAATGGTGTCGCCATAACCCGAAAAAACAATGTCGTTTAAAGTCATCCAAAAAGCGTCGCTGCCTTTGATGGTTTTTATGCCTGAGAGTTCGGAGGCGTGTGCGTTGTCGAGCATCTCGCCTTGCCAGGTGGCTTTCACTTTGTCGTATGGCTCAATGAAGAGGATTTCTCGCATGGATTCATCTGGATAATCAGGTGCGATGATGAGATAGGCATTCTCTTCGTTGATGCCAGTAAGGTAGAAGAAATCCGATTGTTGTCTGAAAGGGTAGAACTCGTCACCGTTGCGTGGCATGGCTTCGTTGGCGGTGAAAACAGCCACTGATTTTGGAGGCAATTGTGCCGCAAAGTTGGCTCTGTTTTTAACGAAAAGACGGTTGGGAATGGTGTTATTCATAATGATAAGGTGTTGCTTTTTGTCCTACAAAGGTAGAAAATTTCCATGATTTATGCACATAATCAAAAAAAAGACTACTTTTGTCCCCAAATTGAAAATTGGCTACGCCGAAATCGAAGATTCGATGAAATCAATGCGGAGCATTTCAACGAAGTTAAATACTAACCTAAATCTATAATCAAATGAAGAAAAGTTTACTTATCGTTGGCCTTTTGATGGCCATGTCGCTGACCGCGTCAGCACAGTACAAAGGTTTCTCCTTTGGATTCAAATTAGGTCCTACTTTTGACTGGACTGGCTCAAAAACAGGTGCTGCAATTAATCAAGGCACAAAGACTGGCTTTGATCTTGGTGTTGTTGCTGAGTATTATTTTGCTGAGAACTATGCCATTGTCACAGGTGTTAATGTGGACTTCGTTAAAGGTCACTATAGTTTTGATGATATGCGTAATATCAGTGCTATCGACTCCATTACCGATTACCAATTAGGTACTATCGATAGGCAATTCAAAACTACTATTTATGAGATTCCCTTGATGTTGAAGATGGTTACGCCTGAACTTGGCAACCTTCCGCTTCGTGCTTATGCCCAAGTGGGTGGCGCTTTTGGCTACACACAACGTGTGAAAGTGATGGATACTTTCACTTTGGGTGAGATTAATGACACGGATTACAGAGCCACCGATGGTGAGTACAATCCCTTCCATGCCTCGTTGCGTATCGGTGCTGGTGCAGAATACACTTTGTTGGAGACGACCCGTGTTTTCGCCGGTATCTATTTCTCTCATGACTTCCTGAACAGCATTAGCAGAGGTGCTTTGGTGACCTCTAATTACGAGAAGTACTATGCTGGAAACAAAGACTTGGGTGAACGTGATCTCAAGTTGAATGTTCTTCAAAATAGAATTGGCATCGAAGTGGGTGTCTTCTTCTAATACCATCAAAGGACTAAAAAAAGAGCGACTCAATGAGCCGCTCTTTTTTTTGTTACATGATATGGATTAGACTTAGAGCAACTTGACACCCACGGTCACCATGAATATGTTTTGTTTTGTGTTGTCGGTGTTGCCGAAGTCGAAGTAATTGCCCAATTCGGTATTGTTCAAGTTTTTAAACACTTTGCTCAAACCGAAGTTGTAGTTGATATCCAAGGTGATGCGCTTCAACACATCGACACCAAGACCAGCTTGAAGACCCCAAGAAATGGTTTTTGTGTCGAACATGTTGTTATCAGTATTGTAATCGCCTTCTTGCGTGATTTCAGCGCCTTCGGCGTTGGTGGTTGAGTATGAATAGTCAACCAACGTCTTTGATTTTAGAGTGAAGTTGGCGGTGGGGCCCACTTGGGCACGCAATGTGACGATGTCGAGGTCAATGATGTTGACGCCAATCAAAATAGGGACTTGAAGGTTCATTTGGTTAAGGGTGAGATTCACATCGGCACCAGTGGGGATGTTGAATAGGTTGCTGGTCCCAGTGCCTGTAACATCAACATCGAAAACATTCGATGTCTTGAAATAAAGCACTTCGGGTTGCACGTAGAGGCGACCGATGGTCACGCGGCCAAAGATGCCAGCGGTGAAGTGGTTGGCGAAGCCTGATTTGATGTCGGCTTTGTCGTAGGAAAGTTTAGCGGTTTGGAAACCGACTTTCGGGCCAATGGCGAGGTCGAAACCGCCACCAGCGAAGGCTGCGCTACCCATCATCAACAGGGCTGCAATCAGTAAAAACGTCTTTTTCATTTTGATGTGATTTAGTGAATGATACAATCAATTTGGCGGCAAAATTAAGAATCATTTTCGGATTTTAGGGAAATATCGGTAAAATAATTATCTTTGTAGGTCTAAAATTTGTTATTATGAGAAGAATATTGTTGATTATCAGTATGGTATCTGCTGTTTTTGTAGGTGCCAATGCTCAACCGGGAAATGTCAGGCTTGGCATCAAGTTGGGGCCTACCATTGACTGGGCAAGTTCGGGTTCTACCGCCGCCACCAATGACGGTATAAGGTTGGGCGGCAACTTGGGTTTGGTCTGTGACTATTATTTTACGGACAATGTTGCGGTTTCTTCGGGAGTGAGCTTTAATCTCCTTCGGTTGAAGTACACTTTTATTGATTACAGACGTGCCGAAGATTTTCTGGAGGAGACCAACATTTCGGTGTCGCGTCGGCTAAATGCAACCAACATTGAAATTCCACTGAAAGCTAAATTCAGAGTAGATGTCGTGGATTCGTTCAAGGCTTATGCTGAAGCAGGAGCTGGCTTTAGCCTCAATTGCAAGGACTATGGCAAGGATAGTTATTCTTTTTATTGGACTTCCTATGAAGCGCAGTATTATGTAGATTGCACCAATCAATATCGCCCGTTGCAGCTCTCGATGATTTTCGGATTGGGTGCCGAATACGAGATCAACAGGAATTTGTCGATTTTTGCCCAGCTGACTTTCGACCATGCTTTTTCCAACGCTTTTGTCAACGCATTGGAGAAGCAAACGGGTAGCATTTTGCGTAACAACTATATTGGCATTGAGGTCGGCATAATGCATTGATGATTCTTTTGCCGATACAAATGAAAAAGCCTGGCGGGATTCCGTCAGGCTTTCTTGTATTAGTGTTGTAAGATTGGCTTATTCTTGCGGAGCTTCCTTGACCAGCTGGACCAGCACGCGGCGGTCATATTCCGTCGGGTCGAGGTGCTTCACGCCACCGATGGGTTCGATGATAATTTGATCTGCCGGGAATCCTAATTCAAGGAGTTCGATCTTGATCTTGTTGCAGCGGTTCTCTGAAAGGGTCTGGTTGTATGACGGCGTGTGTGTGGCGCTGTCGCAAGAACCAGTCAGACGGATCTTGTAGCCGTTATCCATAGCCACCTTGGCGATTTCTCTCAAGTTGACGATGTCTCTTCTCGACATCAGCTCATACGAGTCGCGGTTGAAGAAGATGGAGAAGGGATAGCTTTCCATTTCTTCGGCCTGAACGTTGACGAACTTCACGATAGTGTCGAGCTTCTGCGGGATAATCTCCATTTCTTTGCAGCAGTCAATGGGCAGGTCGTACTCTCTGCTGAAGTAGTAGATGAGGCCAACACCCACGGAGTAGTTATTGTCAGCTCTCTTAGGACGGATGTCATCGGAAAAGAAAGCAAGGCCATGATCGTTGGGCATACCACCAGCCTCATAATACCACGAATCAATGTGCCATTCTTGGGCCGACCATTTGAAGGCTAAGCTGAGGTCAAGATGGTCGCTCACACGGAAATTGTTCAACAAGCCTGCGTTGAAAGAGAATTCGAAATTGAGACCTTTTTGTTCGATGTCATGCTTTCTGTGTTGGACATTTTGAATGAAAGTGGGGTTGATTAAGATGTTTTCGCTGACACAGGCAGCACCCATGCCAACGTAGAGAACAGGTGTCCAGATTCTTTCAGGGTTGTAATAGCCTTGGAAGAAATCGATGGGGCTGAACAACAAATCAAAGTGTGCATCATGATAGATGAACGAAGTGGTGTAGTAGCCGTTTTCATCCGGATTTGATTTGTCATCATAGAGGAAGCCAAACAAATGCTCACGGTTGGGATAGTAATTATCAATGTAACTCTTGCCACCATTCACGTCGTATGAAAGACGGAGACCAAGGTTATGGTTGAGCCATTTGCCCACGCTGAGACCAGCGCCAAATGAAGGTTTCCCCCACTGAACTGCTGTGTAATTGCCTTTGGGATTCATGTCAGAGCCTTGCCACCAGTCAATAGTGCCTTCGGCAGAAACGAACCAGTTCTTCCAAGCTTTAGTCGTTAGGTAACGAACTGAATCCACATGACCATCGGCCATCACTGAAGTTGAAATGGCTAGGATAGCAATCATTGTTAAAAATACCTTTTTCATAGTTTTTGTAGATCTATTTTGTTATTTATCATTTATCTAATTTGCGAATACTCTAAATCGGCTGCAAAAATAGGCATTTTTTCCATACCTATTTAATAATGAGTAAAAAAATGTACTTTTTTATCAACAAAATTATAAACAATCATTTTGCCGAGAGCCTTTCCAAGGTTCTAATAACTAAATTTTTCACATATGGATGGTAGTCGGTGGCAAACTTTTCGGTTACGCGGTTGGCTACAACTACGCAAATGGTCAGGCAGTTATGCCCCATCATCTTTCCGAGTCCGTAGAGTGCCGATGACTCCATCTCGAAGTTGCATACGCGCCAGCCTTGGTATTCGAAGGCCTCAATCTTACGATTGTTTTCTGGATAGGAGAGGTGCATCCTTAAGGTGCGGCCTTGTGGTCCGTAGAATCCAGGTGCTGTGGCGGTTACGCCTTGATAATAACCTTGAGCGAGGCGATCGAAGAGATCCTTTGAGCCTTCTACGACATAGGGTAGAGGCAGGTCTTTCGGATAGTCCATCTGTTTTATGAAGGCATCGCGCATGGCGATTTCGTTTACTTCCTTGTGCTTCTCGTAGAAGTAGAGCAGGCCATCCAAACCAATAGCATATCGGGTCGCTACACAATTATCCTCTACTTCGATTTCTGGTTGCAAGGCACCGCAAGTGCCGAGGCGAATCAAATTCAGTGAGCGATGCTCTTCTTTGGGCATTCTTGTCTTCAGGTCAATATTGGCCAAAGCATCAAGTTCATTCATCACAATGTCAAGGTTGTCGGTGCCCATGCCGGTAGAGAGCGCGGTGATGCGCTTGCCGTTAAAATAGCCAGTGCGGGTAATGAGTTCACGGTTTTGACGTTTCACCTCAATCTTGTCGAAAAACGAGGCAATGAGGTCGACACGACCAGGGTCGCCTACCATGATGACGTCATCGGCTAGTTGGTCAGGATGGAGGTTCAAATGGTATATTGCGCCCTCGCTGTTGAGGACAAGTTGTGATGCAGGAATAGGTTGATTCATATCTTTTTCATTATTGAAGCTGCAAAGATACGAAATATTTTGAAATGACGTTTTTTTCGCGGTAATAGCCGGAAAATGGCCTATCTTTGCACAAATTTAGATTGCTATGAAAGAAATAGTCATAAAGAATATCTCAATTGGTGATGAACTCCTTATTGGTCAGGTGATTAACACCAATGCGGCATGGCTTGGCGAACATTTGTCGGAGGCTGGTTTTCAATTGGATTCCACGCTAACCGTCGGCGATTCCGAAAAGGCCATCTTGGATGCCTTTAACGCTTGTATGGATGCCGATCTTGTGTTGGTCACGGGAGGCCTTGGTCCCACGGCCGATGATATAACGAAGCCTACGGTTTGCAAGTTCTTCGATACTGAATTGGAGTTTTGTCAAGCGGCCTACGACAATGTGGTCTCCTTGTTTAAGCGTCGTGGTTTCCAGATGAGCGAGCGCAACCGCAGTCAAGCGATGCTGCCGAAGTCATGCCAATATATTCCAAATACTTACGGCACAGCACCTTGTATGTGGCTGGAAAAGAATGGAGTAGTTTTCGCTTTTATGCCTGGCGTACCATTCGAGATGAAAGGCATTTTCACCGATGAGTTGCTGCCTCGCATCAAGGAACGTTTTCATTCTGTTCCTTACGAAAAGCGCGTGATAATGACCACGGGTATCGGCGAGTCGTTTTTGGCCGATAGGATCAAGGATTGGGAAGACGCTTTGCCAGAGTTCCTTTCTTTGGCATACCTTCCCCAGTACGGTATGGTGAGATTGCGTTTGAGTGGCAGGCACGAGGATGCGCGGATGTTGCACGAAACGCTTGATCATGAAGTGTCGAAACTTGTAGCTCTAATTCCCGAATATATCTTTGCCATGCAAGACCAGCCCATCGAGCGTATGGTTTTCGATTTGTTAAATAGTAAGGGCATGACTTTCGCCTCGGCTGAGAGTTGTACGGGTGGCAACATTGCTCATGTCATCACATTGATTCCAGGTAGTTCGGAAGTGTTCAAGGGGACGGCGGTCACATACGCTACACCGATGAAAACCAAGGTGCTGAGCGTACCTGCCGAGATGATTGAAAAGTACGGTGTCGTAAGTCAGGAAGTAGTGGAAAGTATGGCTATAGGTGTTCGCGACCTGATGGAAGCCGACTTCAGCGTGGCCACTACGGGTGTTGCGGGACCAAGTGGTGGAACCGAGGAAAAACCTGTCGGCACAGTGTGGATTGGTGTGGCTTCTGCCAAAGGAGTTGTGTCAAAACGCTTCAACTTCGGTAAGGACCGCGAGAATGTCATCAACCGTGCCACGATAGCGGCGTATGAGATGCTTAGGCAACAGATAACCGATTAACCCAAGCCCCGTAGGGGCGACAGATAAGCAGATGACGGAAGTCACTGCTTTTTAACACACATAGAACATGAACAGAATACTAATCCTCCTCGCCATCTGCCTGATGATGGCCTCGTGTCAAGAGAACGAGCCTGCTTACAAAGCCAAACTCGACATCAAGCCTGACCCCTACGACCTCGAATTCGACCGTTACGAAGAGGTGCTCTTCAACCTGGATACTGCCGATTTCCAAGTGGAACTGATGAAGCTCCAGGACCGCTACCATGTGTTCCTCAGTGGCGACCTCAACAACCCCGATGCGGTGCAATACCTCAAGGATTTTGCCACCGACCCGTTCAGTATCTATTTATATAAAAAGGTAAAATCTACCTTTCCCGATTTGAAACAAGTAGAGCATGTAGTGGAGGACGTGTTTGCACATTTCCAACACTATTATCCTGATATTGAGTTGCCTAAAAAGGCGTTCACATGTATCACGGGTATCCACCCCGACGAGCCTTCGGTTCAAATCATTGATGACCAACTAGTGATTTCCTTGGACTGGTATCTCAATGATGAAGAGACTTACGACCAAATCGGAATGCCAAGATACATGTCGCTGCGTAGGAATGTGCCGACTCTGGCCAAGGAAGTGGCCGAGCAACTCTATACGTATTACCTCTACGAATGGCGCAAGCAAAGCCAGATCGTTGATGAGATGGTGTTTTACGGCCGACGCAATTTCTTTGTCGAGTCCATGTGTCCTGAGTTGCCCGATAGCCTTTTGCTCGGCTATTCGACCAAGCAATGGCAATGGGCGATTGAGAACGAAGGCCAGGTTTGGGCCGACATTGTGGGCAACCGCCGTCTTTATGATGCCAGCTTGGATTCCTATATGATGTTTTTTGGTGACGGGCCGTTCACCCAGGCTTATAGCAATGATGCGCCTTCGCGTTTGGGCGAGTATTTCGGCTTGAATATCATTCGCTCTTATTTCTCTAGCAATGAGACATCGCTCCAGAATCTGATGCAACGGAAAGATTTGCAGAATATCTTCCAGGATTCGGGGTACAAGCCAAGGAAATAGGTTAAAGTAGGGGCAGACCTGTGTGTCTGCCTATTATTTTTTATATTATTGATTATTAAAAACATATCCGACAGCAAACGACAACAAACGACTACTGTCGACAACAAACGTTTGTTCAACGGCTTTTTCTTGACAAGGGTTGCATCTTTGCGGCATGAAACTTTAAACACTAAGAATTATGCTAGTAAAGACATTTGGATGTGCCCTTTTCGGCATCGAAGCCATTCAGGTCACCATTGAGGTGAACATTGACAGAGGTATCAACTTCTATCTGGTCGGCCTACCCGACAACGCGGTCAAGGAGAGCCAGCAGCGCATTGAAGCTGCCATTATCAACCTTGGCTATTACTATCCCCATAGGAAAATTGTCATCAATATGGCGCCCGCCGACATCCGCAAGGAAGGCTCGGCTTATGACCTGCCCATTGCCATCGGCATTCTGGCGGCTTCGGAGCAGGTCAGCATTGATTTGCTTGAACAATTCATCATTATGGGCGAGCTCTCGCTTGACGGCACGCTTAAACCCATCAAAGGCACTCTACCTATTGCTATCAAGGCAAGACAAGATGGCTTCAGGGGGCTGATCGTTCCTAAAGCCAATGCTCGCGAAGCCGCCGTGGTGGAGGGTTTGGAGGTGTATGGTGTGGAAAACATTCATGAAGTTGTGTCGATTCTTAATGGCGAAAACCAGATTCAGCCTGTGTCCATGGATATGGTCGACTCGTGGCAAGATGTTGTATACGAGTTCGACTTCAGCGATGTGAAAGGTCAGGAGAACATCAAGCGAGCCTTGGAGATTGCGGCCGCTGGCGGACACAATGTCATCCTTATCGGTCCTCCCGGCAGCGGAAAGACCATGCTGGCCAAGCGTATGCCTACCATTTTACCCCCTTTGACGATGGCTGAGGCTTTGGAAACCACAAAGATCCATTCCGTGGCTGGATTGATTGGCCGTAATGCCGCGTTGGTGCGAACGAGACCTTTTCGGAGCCCGCACCATACCATCAGTGATGCCGGCTTGGTAGGTGGCGGTACCTATCCACAGCCAGGGGAAATATCACTTGCACATAACGGCGTGCTCTTTCTTGATGAACTCCCAGAGTTTAAACGCACTGTATTAGAGGTAATGCGCCAACCCATGGAGGACAGGATCGTGACTATCTCAAGAGCCAAGATGACCGTTGACTTTCCTGCCAATTTCATGATGGTCGCAGCCATGAATCCTTGTCCTTGCGGATATTACAACCATCCCGACAAGGAATGCACCTGTAAGCCTGGTATGGTGCAGCAATATCTTAACCGCATCAGCGGTCCCTTGATGGATCGTATCGACTTGCACGTTGAGGTTGTGCCAGTGGCCTATAAAGATTTGTCCGACAAGCAAATAGGAGAGTCGAGTGCGGCAGTGCGTGAGCGTGTCATCAAAGCGAGGAAGATACAAGAGGAGCGCTATGCAGAGTATCCAACCATTCACGCCAACGCCCAGATGACCACACAACTCATCCAGAAATATTGCGAGTTGGACGAAGATTGTCGCGCCATCCTAAAAAATGCCATGAATCGCTTAGGACTATCGGCCCGTGCATACGATAGGATTCTCAAAGTCTCTCGCACTATCGCCGATTTAGACAGCAGCGAAAACATTCAGACGGGACATCTCGCCGAGGCAATAAACTATCGTAGTTTGGATAGGGATAATTGGGGGAGTTGACAATGGGAAAAAGGAATAATGTTTTCAACAAAGAGTCCGAGAAACGCATTTCTTTTGAGGAACTCGTTCAATTAATAGGTCAAAAATGCGACTACAAGTTTGCCATCATTGATTATGAGGTGGATGATGAATTGAAATCCATCGCTAAAAGTGCAGGTCTTGATCTGACAGGGTATAAGCATGTTATCGAGACTAGTGGCACAAATCATTCTCAAAACAGACATGGAGAAAGAAGCAATGATAGGATGCCGCTATCGCTTGAAGATTATTTGTTGATCCCATATATTATCAAAAACCGAGACGAAGTGGAAATCTCTAATAACACTTCTAGAAGTCATCATCACAAAACAATTATCTATCGTAAAGCAATAGGAGAACAATACGTATATGTTGAAGAAATTAGAATTGGTAGGAACAAAAGTTTGGCTTTTCAGACAATCTACAAAAGGCCAATAAAAAAGCCTCCCGTTTAGGAGGCTTAATCTGTTATTGCGGGAGGTGTCGTAACTGTTGTTCCGTCCTTTACGTCTTGATAATCCATTCGTTTTTCTTTCCGTTGCCGCAACCAACTGTTTGCAAAAGTACACTTTTTTTCTAACATGCAACAGAAAAGAAGAAAAAAGCAACTATTTTCAATCTTTTCTATCCCTGCTAAACAGCGCTCCAATCCACTACCGTTTAAGCAGTTTTGAATGTTCATATCGGAGTTGTTTTCGTCTGCAAAAAATACTGGTTTTTTGGTAGACAGATAAATTATTTGTTTTTGTTGAATTAGTGTCAAAATGTGTAACTTTGCACACACGAACAATACATACAAACCATGCTACAAAAAGGAACAAAAGCCCCTTATTTTGAGGGCAATGATGAAAACGGCAACCTTGTAAAACTCACCGATTTTGCTGGAAAGAAACTGGTGCTTTATTTCTATCCCAAGGACAGCACACCGGGCTGCACCGCAGAGGCATGTGACTTGCGCGACAACTACGAGCGTTTTCTGTCGTTGGGCTATAATGTGCTGGGCGTCAGCCGTGATAGTGCTAAGTCGCATCAAAACTTCATCGCCAAATATAACCTGCCTTTCCATCTCATCGCCGACACCGACTTGACCATCCTGAAAGCCTACGAGGCTTGGGGTGAGAAGAAGATGTACGGCAAGGTGACCGAAGGCACGCTGCGTACAACCTATGTCATTGATGAAGAGGGAGTTATTATCGATGCTATTGGCAAGGTGGATACCAAGAACCATACGGCACAGATACTATAAGTCATGAGATACTATGTTGTTGATGCCTTCACCAATCAACCCTTCGGCGGCAATCCCGCGGGTGTGGTGTTACTTGAATCAAATTGTTTTCCCGAAAAGAAATTGATGCTGCAAATCGCTGCCGAGTTGCGCTATTCGGAGACGGCTTTCATCAGGCGGCATTCCGATAAGGAGTTTACTATTAGATATTTCACGCCCAAAGCCGAAGTGGAATTGTGTGGTCACGCCACCATAGCCTCATTCTATTTACTGCACCATGAAGGTTTGGCTTCGGGGACTTGCCTTTGCCATACGCTTGCTGGCGATTTACGCGTCGAAGCAGGGGAGAGGGTGATGATGCAGATGGCTATGCCGCGTATTGTGGCTACTGTCAATGAGACGGAAGAAATCTATAAGGCATTGGGTGTCAATGATTATCATCCCATTATGCCTATACAAATAGCCTACTCGGGCCTTCCCGATTTGATGATTCCCTTGCCCGATGTGAACACTTTGCAGGCCTTGAATCCCAACATGGAGGCCATCACGGCCATCACCAAGAAATATGATGCGGTCAGTTTCCATGTCTTTGCCTTCGCCAACGACAGCTACACAGCCCATGTCCGCGACTTCGGGCCTTTGTACGGCGTGCCCGAGGAATCGGCCACTGGTACCGCCAATGCGGCATTGACCTTCTATCTGCAACATAACGGCTGCCTTGGCGCCGAGGCGGAATGCGCCTTCATGCAAGGCGAGGCCATGGGTCGGCCTTCCGTTGTTGCAACGCGTATCGACAAAGATGGGACCATCTATGTGGGCGGCACGGCAGCGATTGTCGCGAAAGGAGAATTGTGTGTTTAGCCTATGTCGGAGCTGAAAACCATATTATCAGGCAGAATCAGCGGAGGCGACGCCCGAGCCTTGGCTAGTGGCGACTTCAAGGAGGAACTGTTTCAGTTGCTCTTCGATGAAGACAAGCGTACTTCCGACAATGCCGCTTGGGTGATGACACACCTGCCCAAAGCCGCAGATGCTTGGTTGGCCGAGCATCAAAACACCCTCATTGATGAAGCCATGTGCACCACCAGCACCACGAAGCGCCGCCTTATCATGAACCTGTTGGAAAGAACTCCCTTTGAGGTCGATAGCATCCGCACTGACTTCCTCGATTTCTGCTTCAACGCCATGCTCTCCGATGAACCCATCGGCGTGAAGTCATTGGCCATCAAGCTGACTTATGCGCAAAGCAAATACTACCCTGAACTGCTCGAAGAGTTCAATACGGCACTCCAGATGATGGAACCCGAGGTGCTGCCGGCCGCGTTGAAACATATTAGGGGAAAGATGCTGAAAAAATGATCCATTGTAGGGTTCCTGAGTCCAGAGGCTCTCGAAGGATCGAAGGACCCGTAACTCAAAATGAACAAACAATCAAACCATGAACAATCAATTCACTATCCGTCCCGCGAAGCCCGAAGAGGCAGGCCTGGTTTTTGAATTCATCAAGAAACTCGCCGTTTACGAGAAATGCGCCGATGAGGTCGTGGCCGATGAAGCCACCATCTATCATTCCCTTTTTGTGGAGCATGCTGCCGAGGTGGTCTTTGCCGAGGAAGATGGCGCGGTCATCGGATTCGCTTTGTTTTTCCACAACTTCTCCACTTTTGTCGGGCGCAAGGGCCTGTATCTCGAAGACCTGTTCATCCTTCCCGAGAAACGCGGTCGTGGCTATGGTAAGGCTTTGTTGAAATATTTGGCAAAGATTGCCGTGGAGCGCAACTGTGGCCGCATGGAATGGATCTGCCTCGATTGGAACAAACCAGCCCTGACGGTTTACCGCAGCATCGGTGCTATGCCCATGGATGAATGGACCGTCCAGCGCTTGGATGAAACGGCTTTGCGAAAATTCGCTTTGGAGGATTGAATATGGCTACATACCTTTATCCGACACCAGAAGGTTTTGATGATCTGCTGATGAGCACCGATGGCAAGGCGCTGACAGGCTTATGGTTTGCAGGCTCGCGTGACGAAAACAAACATCCATTGGGCGTTGTAGAGACGCGCCATGGCTCGTCTCTACCGCCCGTAATTCATGATACCTATCGTTGGTTGGATTTCTATTTCACTGGCCATCAGCCAGATTTCACACCAGCTTACCGCATGGAAGACTTGACACCATTCCGCAAGGTAGTGTTGGATATCGTGTGCGAGATACCATTTGGACGTACCCTAACTTATGGCGAAATTGCAAAACGGTTGAAAATCAATTCTGCACAGGCGGTAGGTGGCGCTGTGGGTTGGAACCCCATTTGCCTCATCGTGCCCTGCCATCGCGTGATGGGTGCTAATGGCAAACTCACGGGCTATGGCGGTGGTTTGCACAACAAAATCGCGTTGCTGAAGCTGGAAGGATGGTGGAAATAGCGTGTTGTGTCTTATTCGAAACCAAAGAATTCTTTTAGTCCTTGCTTTTCTTTTAGTTCATCGGGTGTGAATCCATAATGCGCTGCCGCCGAAAGCGTCACCACGTTTTCAAGAAATTCATCGTAGGGCAATTCAAACCATTCTTCGGGGATGTCGGTGTGGATGGTGCCGCCGTCGTTGTGGCCGCCGCCCCACCACCAGGATTCATCAAGTGCCGCCTCGTAGGTACCATCGTCCATCTTGACGAAGGCATACCAGGTGGTCCATTCTCTCATTCCTTCCGGTGTTTTTTCACCTTCATAATGCGGAGCGGAATGGTCTTTGTCCGAGTAGCCTGGTTGCCCTTTATTGGCATCATGTCGATACACCCAAAAACGCTCGTTGGTCTCATTAGGAATCCTTTCCAAAGTAAGGCCGTCACAATGATATATGGATCTCTTTCTGCCCTTTACCCTATTTTCAGCCGTCATCATCTTCGTGATGGCAGCGATAGGTCTCTTTGTATCTTTGTCTTTCAACAGGCCTTTTTTTTCAAGGAGGTTCTTGATGGGTTCAAGTTCATTTTTCCAACTGTTGACGTAATACCTGCAAGTATTGTCTTCGTAAACGTAATAACTGCCCACAAATAGGTCGTTGTAGGTGATTTTGTAATGATCAACAAGCCAACCCATAGTTTTATACTGTTTAAATAATAATCCTATTTCCTTTTCGAATGTTGATGGTGTCTGGCATAATACACGAGGCAAAAATATGAAAAAGTTGTGTGATTTCCGAAATAATATTAGTTTTGCACCCAATACATTGAAGTTTAATCCAATAACACCTATCGCCATGAATAAACTCTTTGCTCTCGTTGTCCTGCTGACGGCTTTGACTGGGGCATTTGCCCAACCTGCTCATTACATCACTTTCAACGGTACCGACCAGTATATGCGCATTCCACATCACGAAGACTTCAACATCGCTGCCGACCAAAGTTTCACCGTCACAGGCTGGGTGCGCAACGAGACTTATACTAGCTATCCACGCTATGTGTGCAAGCGCGATATGTCGGTGCAAGGTGCGGGCAGCGAACGCACGGGTTATGAGTTCTTTGGCACGGGCAGTGCGGGCCAGTCGCTGGGACTCAATACGCCCACTTCGACCTCGGGTCATGCCTTGTCGATCTATACGGGTGTCACGGTGCCGGCAGGGGAGTGGATGCACTTTGCACTGGTCGTGGACCGCACCAACAATGAGATTCGTATTTATCACAACGGACAGACCAACAATAACTGGGCAGCGGCAGTTAACGATTGGGCTGTGGCCAACATGCATGACTTGTTTATAGGGGCAGGCAACAGCGGTGGACAGCCAACTAATTTTTGCAATGGCTCGTTCGGCAACGTGAGATTCTACCATATGGCATTGGACGCCGACGAGATTAGTGTTGACATGGGTGCGGATGATTTGTATGATCTGCATCCTGGTATGGCAAATCATTTAAAAGCAGCCTATGATTTCTCAACCGTTTGGATTGACAACAACATGTTGGCCGACCTCTCAGGCCACGGTCACGATGCACAGATGGTCAATTTCAATTTTGGTGGCGCTGAAATCTTGAATGTCACCTTGACGCAAGACACACGCAAGGCAGGTCGTGGAAACGCTAACGATGTGTTGCTGAAAGCAGCAGTTTCGTTTGGCGGTGAGAATGCCTTGGTTGGATTGCAATCCATGGTGCTCAACCTTGAAGGTACGACGGACCTGAGCGATGTCAGGGAGATTAAGGTGTATTCCACGGGTACGGTCAATGCTTTCGATGAGCGTCATCCTCAAAATGCCACATTGCTTGGTAGTATAGAACCTGCTTCGAGTGACTTGACCTGCAACCTCGAAGGCAACCTTTTTACTGGCACCAACTACTTGTGGGTCGTGGCACATGTAGCAGACAATGCTACTGAGGGCAACATGATTGATGTTTCACTGAAGTCGATTACGACAACGGAAGAGACTTATGAATTGGCTAATCCTTCGCCAGCTGGTAGCCGTGAAATCATTCTTGCACATACCTTATTATTGCAGCCTGGCGACTATAATTCAACCAATTACCGTATCCCTGCCGTCATCACGGCGAAGGATGGAAGCATCGTGGCGGTCACCGACAAGCGCAAATACAACGAAGGCGACCTGCCCGAGGACATCGACATCGTGTGCAACCGCAGCACCGACGGCGGTCACACCTGGAGCGAGCCTTACACGATTGCTTTAGGCACGGGTGTCAACCATGGCTTCGGTGATTGCGCCTTGGCGTGGAGCAACGACGACAACGGCCTCATCGCAGGCTTTGTGGGTGGTCCCGGCTTGTGGTATTCCACCCCGTCGAATCCGATCCGCACCTATATTTGTAAGAGTTACGACAACGGTCAGACTTGGACAGAGCCCGAAGACATCACCAACTTCATCTTTGGTGACAACTGTATCATCCCCGAACAGCGCACATGGCGCGCCTCGTTCTTTGGCTCGGGTAACGGGCTACGCACCTCCACGGGTCGTATCATGTTTGTGGCTGCCATCCGTGAGACTACGGCACAGGTGCTTTACAACCATGCTGTTTATTCCGATGACAACGGTCAGACATGGCATGTGTCGGGTCGTGCTTCCACCTCGGGC
Organism: Bacteroidales bacterium; assembly: GCA_017428285.1. Next base: position 34,031 of record JAFRRE010000120.1, read on the forward strand.
GACGAGGCCAAGGTGACCGAGTTGGTTGACGGCCGCATCCTAATGAGCATTCGCCATGCGGGCAACCGCTGGTACAACATCTCTGAGGATGGCGGCGAGACTTGGCAGCCCACCACCTCCACTTGGTACGACATCACTGCGCCTGCCTGCAACGGCGATATGATCCGTTACACCTCCGAAAACCAAGGCCACGACAAGAACCGTCTGCTGCATTCGGTGCCATACGGCAACTCACGCACCGATGTGACGGTTTATGTGAGTTACGACGAGGGCGAGACTTGGCCGGTGAAGAAATGCATCGTGCCCTATAGCTCTGCCTATTCCTCGCTCTGCATTCTGCCCGATGGCACCATCGGACTCTATGTCGAGGAAGCCTACGCTGGCGCTTCAGGCTATTCGACGGTGTTCTACAACTTCAGCCTTGAATGGCTTACCGACGGTAACGACACTTTTGACCCGACGGGAGTGGCTGAGAATCAAATACAAACGGAGTCGTTGAAGGTTTATCCTGTTCCCGCCTCGTCCTTTGTTACGATTGAAGCGGAAGGGATGAAGACCATCAATGTTTACAATGCTTTGGGACAGCTTGTCAAGTCGGTTTCTGCTGATGGGACTTCGGAAGTCCGTTTGGATGTTTCGGAATGGGCGTCTGGAGTGTATTGCGTTGAGGCTTTGGATAATAATGGAATGAAGAAAAGCGGCAGATTGGTCAAATGACAATTTGAATTGGAGTTTCAAAGTTTTTCCGTACCTTTGCAACCCAAATCAAGTCCTTGATTTGTATTTGCAAATAGTTGATAATCAGATAAAATAATGAGTTTAAACATTTCAAAATTGAGAAACATCGGTATCGCTGCGCATATCGATGCTGGTAAGACTACGGTTTCGGAACGCATCCTGTTCTTCACGGGCGTCAACCGTAAGGTGGGTGAAACGCATGATGGACAAGCCACCATGGACTTTATGAAACAAGAGCAGGAGCGCGGCATCACCATCGCTTCGGCAGCCATCACTGCCCATTGGAACGGCTATCAGATTAACCTTATCGATACTCCCGGCCACGTCGACTTCACCGTCGAGGTGGAACGCTCGCTGCGCGTCATCGACGGCATGGTGGCGGTGTTTTGCGCCGTGGGTGGCGTGGAGCCGCAGTCGGAGACGGTGTGGAACCAAGCCGACAAATACCGCGTGCCCCGCATCGCCTTCGTCAACAAGATGGACCGCACGGGCGCCGACTTCCAAGAGGTTGTCAACCAAATGCATAAATACTTGGGCGCCAACGCCGTGCCGCTGCATCTCCCCATCGGAGCAGAGTCCGATTTTGAGGGTATGGTCGACCTGGTGCAGATGAACTCGGTGCGCTTCATTGAGAAGGAACGCATCGTGGGTCCCATCCCGGAAAACATGATGGAGCAGGCCCAGGAAGCCCGCCGCAACCTCATCGAGAAGGTGGCCGACCTCGACGACGAGATCGCCGAGCTCTACCTTGAGGATGCCGAAATCCCGACCGACAAGCTGATGGCTGCCATCCGTCAGGCCACCATCAAACTGATGATGGTGCCGGTGCTTTGCGGTGCTGCCTATAAGAATAAAGGTATCCAGCTCCTTTTGGACGCTATCGTCGATTACCTTCCTTCGCCCAACGACTTAGGTGCCGTCATCGCGCACGACCCCGCCAATGAAGAGAAGACTTATCGCCGCAACCCCTCTGAGAATGAGCCTTTCTCGGCCTTGGCCTTCAAGCTCATCAACGACCCGTATGTGGGCCAGCAGACCTTCATCCGAATCTTCAGTGGCAAGCTGACAAACGGTATGAGTGTCTACAACACCAACAAACTGAAGAGTGAGCGCGTGGGCCGCATCTTCCGCATCAAGGCAAAGGAACGCGAGGAAATCAACGAGGCCAGCGCAGGTGAAATCGTGGCCCTTGTGGGCATGAAATACACCAAGACGGGCGACACGCTCTGCGATGAGGAACAGCCTATCTTGCTAGAATCCATCAACATACCCCCTGCGGTCATCGAGATGAAGGTTAACCTTGACGACAAGAAGAACCGTAGCAAGCTGAGCGAAGCCTTGGCCAAGCTCTGCAACGAAGACCCGTCGTTCCATGCTCACTTCGACGAGGAGACGGAAGAGACCATTATCGCGGGCATGGGTGAGTTGCATCTGGAAATCATCGTCGACCGCTTGAAAGAAGAATTTAAGGTGCCGGTCACGGTGGGCGCACCTTCGGTGTCGTTCCGCGAGACCATCACTGCGCCGTTCGAGTGCAACTACCGCTATGTGAAGCAGACCGGCGGCAAGGGCCAGTTCGCCCACACCGTCATCCGCTTCGAGCCTAACCCTGGCGGCGGCTTCGAGTTCGTCGACATCACCAAGGGCGGTGTCATTCCGAAGGAATACATTCCCTCGGTGCAAAAGGGTCTGGCTGCAGCCATGAACAAAGGTCCTTTCGCGGGCTATCCTGTCGTGGATGTGAAATGCGTCCTTGTCGACGGTAGCTCGCACCCCGTCGACTCCAGCGACATGGCCTTCCAACTCTGCGCCCAGATGTGCTTCAAGCAGGCCTTCATGAAAGCCAGCCCCGTGCTGCTTGAGCCTGTGATGAAGGTGGAAATCAACACGCCCGACGACTACATCGGCAATGTGACTGGCGACGTCAACAAGCGCCGTGGCCGCATCGAGGCCATGCGTCGTTTCCGCAAGGGCTCGCAGAAGCTGGATGCTTTCGTTCCGCTGATGGAGATGTTCGGCTATGCCACCGCCTTGCGCAACCTCACCTCCGGTCGAGCCAACTACTCGATGGAGTTCCACCAGTACATGCCGACGCCGAAGGACAAACAAGAGGAGATTGTGAAAGAACGCAATCAAAAAGAATAAGGCAATTTGATGAAACGGAAAAGGGAGCAGCTGCTCCCTTTTTTATAATTCCCAGGCTTCTTCCAAGTCGATATCCCAACCGGCCTTTATTTCAAGAGGATCTTGGTATTCCAAAATGGTTTCAGGCTGCAAGAGGTGATGATAATTACCTGTGCTCCATTTGCCATTTCCGTCAGCGTCCAATATGGCTTGTATCTTGTATTTGGCAGGCATGAGATAATCAAACATCACTTCTTGTTTCTTGGTGATGATTTCCTGCTTCAGAACCTTGCCGCTTTCGTTGGTGAGTTGCACAACAACTTGTTTCATGCCTTTAGGGGGTACGACAGTGATGTAGATATTGCCGTACTCATCGTCGTTGAGGATATGAAAATCTACTTGGATGGAATTGTTAGTGCGACCTCGTATGCTGAAGAATACTGAGTCGGGGATGGTGAAACTATAGTTTGAATCGACAGAGAAAGGGGTGGTTGACCGATATTGTAAACCTTCGTCATCGGCTTGTTCAAAGGCAAGTTGATTATAATACACGGTCGTGTCACGTTTGAAGACAGCAGAATCGCGCATTTGGTAAAGGACGATTGGCTCGGAGAATTTCAAGATGAGGTCTTGACCTGGAATCAATCCACCTCGACCTACAAGGTTGTTGCTGACTTTTAGTTTTTCGGGTTGACGTCCTCTTTTTTTATTCTCTTGTTCTTTGAATTTCAGGCTATAATGCGATGAATCATTGATAATAGTGTTGTATTTCACCTGTACCCATAGGCTGTCTTTGACATGGGGCGTGAAGTACCACCAAACTGTATCATAATCAGAGGAATGCATTGTGACCAAATTGAATGAGTCAGGTAGCATCTCTGGAGTCATAATGATGGCATCCTTGGCGGGATGGCGGAACACGAATCGCAGCAGCCCTTCCTCTATGAGTTTCTTTTCCAATAACACTTGTGTTGAATCGGTCTCACCAAACATATACAATGTGAGATTGTTGGAATTGGCGGGGACCAATGTGTCGAAAAAGGCTATTTCTTCATTGGGCAAATCGAAATACAGATTGGAGTTGACATCTTTTAAGGCAAAAAGGAGATATCTCTTATCGGCTATCCCATTGAGGCTGAAATTGCCTTGCTTGTCTGTTTTAGTGATATAATTGGGGATGGTGCTCATCGGCAATGAATCCAAGTTGTCACGGTCAGAAGCATATAAGGAAACGTATACGTTTTCGACGGGTTTCTTCTCTGTGGCGTCAACCACCTTGCCTGTGATGCTTAATGTGTCGATACGGTCTCCTGTTGAAAAGCTGTAGACATAGTCTTTAAACAGATTGCCTTCGTGCAAGTCCTTGATGGCTGATCCGAAATTGATGGTATAGGTTGTGTTGAGAGCCAAGTCTTCCTTGAACTTCACCACGACTGTCTTGTTTTTCAGTTTAATGTCGGGCTTTTGACTCAGCGGAGGAGAAATCAGAACGTTTTGATTTGCATTTTCAAGGGTGACGTATTCGTCGAAAGTGATTTCAATTTTCTTGCCAATAAAGTTGATGCTATTGTTTTCTGGCACAGCTTCAACCACCCGTGGCGGTGTGTTGTCTTTCGGGCCGCCCGTAGGAGCCACTGCATTGGCACAACGCTGGGCAAGGAAGGCCGTCAGCAGCACCGAGAGGCAATAGAACAGATATTTTGGTTTCCTAATCACGGGGCAAAGGTAGGCATTTTTCTATTTCACCACCGCTTTCATGGCACTCTCGCCCACTTTCACCACATAAAGACCTGATTTGAGGCAAAACTCGCTATGCAAAACCTGTCGTTTTTGTGCAACAACACGACCGAGCATATCGTAGACCATAATGTCAGCAGGTCCATCACATTCGACGGCCAAGCCGCCTTCGATGTTGAAAACACGAGCGGGGGAACTGGATGCTTCGGGAAGGTTTTCAAAATGTTTGGAGTAATACAATGCCACGTCTGCATTAACAGGCGAGATGATGTCGGGCAAATTGGGGTCGCTGAACCTCCATATCCCTGATTCCCATTTGTGATGAATCGGGAAATGGTCGTTTTTCCAATAATAAGGTTCGCCCTCAAGTACCATACGAAATTCGTGGTCGGTCATAAAACCAATGAAATCGTTCCAAGCCCTGTCCAATCCTAATATGTTGTCCGACGGTGTGTTATAGTCAAAACTCTGTCTGAAATAGAAATCCATATAGTTCTGAAAATAATAGTCCTGATAATCTTCCCATTCTGAAACCAAGTTTCCTTGGTCGTCAAACTCATATTCCACATAGGAATCGCCCAACAACGCCCCATCGATCATACTGTATCTTTTGCAACGCTTCATGACAACCCGGTCTTGTTCGTCATAAGTGTTTTCGTACCTGAAGCGAGGCTGTTGTCCATTGGCCCAATTGTCGAAACAAGTTTCTGCAATGATGCGATCTTGCTCATCGCGCTCGTATTCGTATAGCACTGGATGGTCTATCACCCCATTATGATGTGTGAAGTTCTCCAATTTCCAGATGAGGCTATCATTCTCATTATAAGCAAATTCGATGGTGTCTTGCTCCCAGATGAAATCAGGAAGCGTGGTTTGGCAGAAATAATACCAAATAGGATTGTTGCGCTCATCATAAATATACTTTGTTTCTTTTTCTATGTTGTTGCTTGAAATGTAATATTCTCTCAACAGGAAGCCGTCTTCGTTGTACTCGTATTCTGTGGTGCTCCCTTCCGAATCCCAAGTGCCCGTGTTGGCGTTCCAAAGGAAGTATTCCTCTAGAACCAGTTGATGCTGGTCGTTGTAAGTGTAAACCATTTTACTAAAGGGCTTCCAGTCGTAGCCCTCGGTAAAGTCGCGGAATTGTTGCGTCAAACAACCCAGTTCGTCATATTCCCATCTCAATCGTTCGTAAGGTACCCAAGTCGTGTCAGAGTCACCACGGCTGTATATCCTATACTCAACGCACTTGTTGTTTTCATAATCGTATTCCAATCGGTTATAGGAATGTCCTGCTCCGACTTCAGCACATCGAAATTCCGATACGAAAACGCAATTGCCCGCATTGTCGAAAACGCTGTCCGTCTTCTGATGGAGGAACCAGTCGTCGTTTTCCCAATTCCAGTAGGAAAAGGAAAGGCAACGATTGTTGTTGTCGTAGTCGTAGTGCCATTTTTCGGCGTAATGCAAATCGGTGGAGAGCTCTTCCACTTTCGAGAAAATAACTTGGTTCAGGCGTTTGTTGCCGTCGTAACCATAGTTGAATTTGGCCCTTACATAATCACCGTCAATATCAGTAACTACAAGGCTGTCCAAGGCTTCTGTAAGTTCGGCTGTTTGTTGCGCCATCAATGTGATTGTTGCAAAAGCAATAATGAAAACTAAAATGATTTTCTTCATAATTGATGGTTGTTTTAGATGATTATGCGGCAAAGATAATAAAAACTAACCTACTTGCACGGCATTCCAAATGGAATTAGTATTTTTGCAAGTTTTAATCTTTGAATATTAAATCTTAAATCTCGAAAATATGTATAGAACACATACTTGTGGCGAACTTCGTCTTGCCGACGCTGGCAAGGAAGTGACATTGGCAGGTTGGGTGCAGCGCACCCGCGACAAAGGATCCCTCGTATGGATTGACCTCCGCGACCGTTATGGCATCACTCAACTTTTCTTGGATGGCAGCAGCGACCCGAAACTCATCGAACAGGCCCGTACCTTCGGCCGTGAATTCGTGATTCAGGCCAAAGGTACCGTCATCGAGCGCGAGTCGAAGAACCCGAACATGCCGACGGGTGAAATCGAGCTGAAAGTCAGAGAGTTCAAACTGCTCAACAGTAGCAAGACGCCGCCCTTCACCATCGAAGATGTCAGCGACGGCGGCGATGACCTTCGCATGAAATACCGTTACTTGGACATCCGCCGTAACCCTGTTCGCCAGAATCTCGAGTTGCGCCACCGCATGGCGATGCTTGTGCGCAACTATTTGAGCAACCTCAACTTCCTTGAAATCGAGACCCCGATGCTCATCAAGAGCACGCCCGAAGGCGCCCGCGACTTCGTGGTGCCGAGCCGCATGAACCCAGGTGAGTTCTACGCCTTGCCGCAGAGCCCCCAGCAATACAAGCAGTTGTTGATGGTGGCTGGCATGGACCGCTATTTCCAAATCGTACGTTGCTTCCGTGACGAGGACCTTCGCGCCGACCGTCAGCCCGAGTTCACACAAATTGACTGCGAGATGTCATTTGTTGAGCAGGAAGACGTGCTGAACACCTTCGAGGGTCTGGCCAAGCACCTCTTCAAGGAGATGAAAGGTCTCGAGTTTGAACAATTCCCGCGCATGACCTGGCACGATGCCATGAAATACTATGGCTCCGACAAGCCCGACATCCGCTTCGGTATGAAGTTCGTGGAACTCAACGATGTTGCCAAGGGCAAGGGCTTCGGCCTCTTCGACAACGCTGACCTTGTGGTAGGTATCTGCGCCGAAGGCTGCTCGGAATACACCCGCAAACAACTCGATGCCCTCACCGAGTTCGTGAAACGTCCGCAGGTGGGTGCTGGTGGCATGGTCTACATCAAATACAACGCCGATGGCACCTTCAAGTCATCCGTCGATAAGTTCTACACGCCCGAAGACCTGAAGGTCATCGCCGACAAGTTCGGTGCCAAGCCTGGCGACCTGATGCTCATCCTCTGCGGCGAGGCCATGAAGACCCGCGTGCAGCTCAACGCCCTGCGTCTTGAGATGGGCAACCAACTCGGCTTGCGCAAGCCTGATGAATATGCACCGCTGTGGGTCATCGACTTCCCGCTCTTGGAATGGGACGAGGAGACGCAACGCTATTACGCCATGCACCATCCCTTCACCGCACCGAAACCCGAGGACGAGGCCTTGCTCGATGACCCGATGAAATGGGGCGACATCCGCGCCAACGCCTACGACATCGTGATGAACGGTGTGGAGGTCGGTGGCGGATCTATCCGTATTCACGACCGCACCTTGCAGAACAAGATGTTCCACACCCTCGGCTTCACCGACGAGAAGGCACAGGAGCAGTTCGGCTTCCTGATGGGTGCCTTCGAGTATGGCGCACCGCCTCACGCTGGTCTGGCTTTCGGATTCGACCGTCTCTGCTCGCTCTTCGGTGGCGCCGACAGCATCCGCGACTTCATCGCTTTCCCAAAGAACAATGCTGGCCGCGATGTGATGAGCGGCTCACCCGCTCCGATTGCCCAAGAGCAGTTGGATGAGTTGCAGATTGCTTTGAATTTGAAAGGATAGTATAATTGTTTGTTGAGACATACCAAAGTGCGTCTCTACAAATTAAATCAATAACCCTATGAACATTAATGTGAAAAAGTGTTTTGTCCTTTTACTGGGCGTATTGGTATTCAGCTCTTGTTCGACCGATAAGACCTTGGTGTCGAAGGGATCGAAACTTGACAAATACGAGTATGCCTCTATCGTCCAAGCTAGGAATTCCTTTGGCACGGTTACCGATATCGAAATCGAACCTGGTATCTATGATGCCGTTGAAGCCACACGTCTTCAGATGGTTGGCGAGCGTCGCATCCAGGACCTCACAGAGGAACAAAAGGAGAAACTCGTATTGGTGAAATACGCCGCAACCTCTACTCCTGAAGAGTCGGTGATTAGTGTTAGTTTCGAGGACTACATGACAGGTAAGGTGCTGACATCTTGCCGCTCTTCGAATAGTTTTTCTCTTTCGCGTCAGAGAGATGTGGACAAAGCCATCATAAAACTACGTAACCGTATTATTAGTGTCTGGGGTAAACCAACAAAACAGCAAGAATAACATGAAAAGACTACTCGTATTAACTGGTGGTGGCGATTGCCCAGGCTTGAATGCTGTGATTCGCGCCATCGTCAAGAGAGCTGCCCAAGAGAAAGATTGGGAAGTGCTCGGCAGCATACAAGCCTATAATGGCATCCTATGGGAACCCACCGAGGTGGTCAGGCTGACGCCAGAGTCGGTGCGTGGCATCCACTTCCGTGGCGGCACCATCATCGAGACCACCAACAAGGGCGGCCCGTTCAACTGGCCTATCAAGAATGCCGACGGAACTTGGAGCACCGTCGATCGCAGTGATGAAATGCTCCGCAAGTTGCAATACATGGGCATCGATGCTGTCATCAGCATCGGTGGCGACGGCTCGCAGCGCATCTCGCAGAAACTCTATGAAAAGGGCTTAAACATCATCGGTGTGCCCAAGACCATCGACAACGACCTTTCATCGACGGAATGCACTTTCGGCTTCCAGACCGCTGTGCAGATTGCCACCGAGGCCGTTGATAAGCTTGTTACCACTGCGGCTTCGCACAACCGCGTCTTCGTCCTTGAAGTAATGGGTCGTGATGCGGGTTGGATTGCCTTGCATTCTGCCATTGCAGGTGGGGCAGAGGTGTGCCTCTTGCCCGAGTTCCCCTATGACATCAATGTGGTGAAAGCCCGTTTGGAGCAGCGCTTCCATCACGACCGCGGCTTCGCCGTGGTGGTGGCTTCGGAAGGCGCACGTCCCAAGGATGGCCAGCAGGTGTATGAGATTAGCACCGAGGTAGGCTACGAGAACAAGAAACTGGGCGGTATAGGTCGCCGTTTCATCGAGGAGATGAAGGCCGCAGGCTTCACTCATGACATGCGTGAGACAACGCTGGGCCATCTGCAACGTGGCGGTGTGCCGATTGCTTACGACCGTGTGCTCTCTGCCGAGTTTGGCGTGAAGGCATTCGAGATGGTGCTTAACAAGCAGTTTGGCCAAATGGTGGCTTACCACCACCCTGATGTGGTAGCCGTCTCACTTCAGGAGGCCATTTCCAAGCCTAACTTAGTGACAATTGATAGCGATTTGGTTCGTACCGCACGAGGACTGAATATCTCACTTGGAATATGAATATCCGAGTTGTCCCTACAGCCCAGCAAGCCCATGGCATTGATTTCGGCGGCCATGTCGTCGTCGTGATTGATGTTTTACGAGCGACGAGCGTCATCACTACTGCCTTAGACAATGGTGCCCACGAAGTCATCCCCGTGAAGACCGTAGAAGAGACACAAAATCTTTATATTGCATGTGATACCACCAAAACGTTGCGCGGCGGTGAAAGGAATGCTTTAAAGATAGAGGGCTTCGACCTTTCCAATTCTCCGTTGGAGTATAGTAGAAAAACCGTTGAAGGAAAGTCCATCTTGTTCACCACTACCAACGGCACCAATGCCATTAATAACGTTAAGGATGCTGATGAGGTGTTTCTGGCTTGTTTTAGGAATGCCGAAGCCGTCGTGAACCTGGTTCTTGAAATAGGGAAAGACGTGTTTTTAGTTTGTGCTGGAACCGAAGGTAATTTCTCCTTGGATGACGGTTTGTGTGCCGGAATGCTGATAGCATTGTTGAAACAGAAAGTCGAGGTCAACACTGACGATTTGGGTCTTTTGCTGGAAGGTTTCTATAGCGAAAACAAAGAAAACCTTTTGGGCGCTCTCTCTGGTTGCTATCATGTGAGGCGTTTGTTCACGCTTGGATTTTATGATGACATCAAGTTCTGCTTAGACACAAATGCTGTGTCAACAGTTCCTATTGTCAAAGATGGGCGAATTCTGAGAACCTAGTATTGTGTCTATGTCGAAAAGCAAATTCTACGTTGTTTGGGAAGGCCGAAATCCTGGTGTTTATGATAGCTGGGAGGCATGTAAGAAGGAAGTTGAGAGCTTTCCCGGGGCGTTATATAAGGGCTATCCAGATCAAGCAAGTGCCGAAGAGGCTTTCGCCAAGGGATTTAATGGATTTGAAAAGAAAACAACGCCTCAAGTTGATTTGTCAAAAGCCAAGGAAAAGCCTGTAAGCCCAGCAATTGCCGTTGATGCTGCTTGCTCAGGCAATCCAGGCAAGATGGAATATCAAGGTGTATTTGTCGATTTTGGCAGCCAACCTGCAACGATTGTGAACCTGTTCAAAAGCCCTGTTTTTGAAAAAGGAACCAACAACATAGGAGAATTTCTAGCAATTGTGCATGCGCTTGCATGGCAAAAGCAAAAGAGGATTCAATACCCCATTTATAGCGATTCTGTCAATGCGCAACTGTGGATTCGACAAAAAAAATGTAAGACCAAATTGCAGCCTAACGACAAGAATGTATATCTTTTTGAACTCATCGCACGCGCCGAAAAATGGCTGAATGAGAACGTCATAGAGGTGCCCGTTCTGAAATGGAAAACGGAGATTTGGGGAGAAATCCCTGCCGATTTTGGCAGAAAATGAAAAATATGTCTTACTTTTACCGCCTGAAAACAAGATAGAAAATGCTGAAGTTCGATTCGTTTTATTTTCAATGTCCTCATTGCCAAGCTTGGCTTGAAGGTCGTATCCTGAGAGCAGAAATGGTCAATGAAGCTATCTTGTATTCGGATGGGAAGGTGCTTAACGACAATCTTATAACGACTCCCCAAAAGATGATCATGTGCCCTTCGTGTGGTCATGTCTTTTGGATTGAAAAGCCGGAAGAGCCTTTGATCACCTTCGAAAAGCCCGAGGCGGAAGTCTATTCTTGGAACACCTGGCGCTTTTATGGCATCAGTTTCTCCAACAACAAAGGGAAGATGGCCTTAATCAACCATTACAAGACCTTTTTGAAGAAGAGTCACTATGAGCCGAAGAAAGAGATATATCTTCGCCGTTTCTTGTGGTGGGCCTATAACGACTTGCATCGAAACCATCAGCATGTTAGGCTAAAGTATTTCCTCAATGGATTCATGAGTTTCGGTGTATGGAACAATAACAGAAAGATGATACTGGAAGGGCAGAAGTTGTTTCTGAAAAACCACAAGGATTTTACGGAGAATCTGACGCGTCTTTTAGCCTTGCTTGAAAAACATCCTGAAGAACAGGTAGATTTGGAACTTCCTGAAATCTATCGTGAGTTGCGCCAATTCGACAAGGCGAAGGAACTTCTTGAACAAGTGGGTAGCCGTACCCACTTCACCAACGAGATGCTGCGTCATTCCAAATGGAAGGATCCTCGAGTGTTTATGGTATCTGGTTAAAAATAAAGGGCGGCTCAGCCGCCCTTTATTTTTAAGAGAGGACGTTTAATCTTTCGCCCGATCGATAAGGAACAGGTCGTTGACCCAAACCTCTGTGTTGGAGTGACGCTGTCCTTTGTCGTCGGTCCACTCATTGTTGCGCAAGGAGCCTTCGACGGCCACTTGCAGACCTTTTCTGACGTTGTTTTCAACGCGATCGGCAATCTTGCCCCAGGCCACTATGGTGAACCATTGTGTTTCGCTGACCCATTCACCATTTGCGTTCTTCTTGCTCTCTGTTACGGCAAGGCGTACACGGGCCATTTTGTTGTTCTTGTTCAGACTTCTCACTTCAGGTTCTGCACCTGGGCGGCCAATCAGCATGACCGAATTTCTCATCGTACTCATAGTTGTGTGTTTTTAAATGGTTATTAATAAGATGTTTAATTGTTTTGTTCTTTTCCCCAATCTAGTAAGACAAAGTTGTTGAGATGGATCTCCGTGGAAGTATGGCGGTTTCCTTCTTTGTCAGTCCATACATTGTTACGCAAGGCGCCGTCAATGGCAATTCGTTTTCCTTTTTTCACTGCGAGTGCGACACGCTCAGCAGTCTTGTCCCATGCAACCACGTTGAACCACTGTGTGTCTTTCACCTGTTCGTGGTTGGCGTTACGGTGTGTCTCGTTCACGGCGAGGCTGAAGCGCGTGATGATGCGATTGTCGTTGAAGGTTCTTGTTTCAGGTTCTGCACCCGGGCGGCCAATCAAGATGACCGAGTTTCTCATTGTACTCATGATGTGTGTGTTTTGTAAATAGTAATAAGTTTGATTTGTTGTGTCGCCCCATGGTTGGTTGGTGAGCTTGTCGAACCATGGTTTGACGATGCAAAGTAACGACCCTTGTCAAGACAAAGTCGGTAAACAAACGTTTGTAGTCGACTGTAATCGTTTGTTGTCGTTTGTTGTCGGCTTTATTGCTGATATATAGTAAATTATAATTCTTAGATTGTAATGGCATTTTTTCGTTTTTTTTGAGGTTTTTCAGAGTTTTATTATCTTTGCAATCCCAATGATAAAGAATAAATGACCGCTTTAACAAAAGAATATGCTACAAGAAACGGGATTTTAAGCCATGTTTTTGGCATACCGCTTTTCGTGTTCGGTATGCTGTTGCTGTTTTCTCCTACCAGTTTCGACCGTTTCTCCATTGACTTTTCCCGTTATTCGTTTCATGTGACGATGATTTTATGCATCGTCCTTGTAGTCTTGTTGTTTTCGCGGTTGTTGTTTTGGGTAATCAATCGAAAGAGTTCAACAATTCGATGGTGGCAAAGCATCCTGCTTTGTATTATTGAAGTAGTGTTTTCCTCGGGTTTTACCGCTCTTTATTTGTGGCTGATGTCAGACAAGTCAGAGGCATTTTTCTGGTTTTTCGGCATGACGTTGGTGTATTTGTTTGTGTTGATGCTTATCCCATATGTGATCATCGACTTATGTTTTATGCTGTTGGAAAAGGATAACCAGATTCAAAGCAAAGAGCGCGATACATCGAAAGAAAAGATTCGTTTCATGGATGAGCGCGACAACCTTAAGCTCGTGGTGGCAAATGATGCGGTGTTATATGTGCAATCGGATGAGAATTATGTAAAAGTGTGCTATCTGGAAGACGATGAAATCAAGTTCTGTAGTATTCGTACTACGATGAAACGAGTGGAAGACACTTGCGTGAAAGGAGGTTTGATACGCTGTCATCGGTCTTATTTTGTCAATAGCACCCGGGTTAAGTCATTGCAGAAAGACAAGGAATTCACATATGCAATGCTTGATGCTCCAAATGCGAATCGTGTGCCTGTAAGTAAGAATTATTATGACCAGTTGGCCATTTTGTTATAATCTAGGAATATGACATGGCAAAGGATCTAAAACCCCATATCGGCATCTTCGGCCGCAGGAACTGCGGCAAGAGCAGCCTCATCAACCTGTTGACGGGACAAGATATCGCCATCGTGAGCGATACGGCGGGTACCACGACCGACCCCGTCAAAAAAAGCCTTGAAATCTTTGGCATTGGCCCATGTGTGCTTATCGATACGGCTGGCATCGACGATGTAGGCGAGTTGGGCCAACAGCGCGTGGATAAGACCATGAAAGTGCTTGAGGAGATAGATTGTGCTATTCTGGTCATCACGGAAAACAACTTCGGCGACCCGGAGAAGCATCTCATCGCCCGCATGAACGAGTTGGCGGTACCGTTCTTCGTCGTCCACAACAAATCCGACCAAGAGTCGCTTCTTGCTGTCGTGAAGGCGATGATAGAGCAGAACTATGCCACTAAGGTATTGAATTTCAGTGTTGCAAAGAAGGATGATATCGCGCCTTTGGTCGACCTATTAAAAAAGACCATCCCTGAGAGTGCTTATCAAAAAGTGTCGTTGCTGGGTGGCATCATCCAGTCTAATGAGGTGGTCGTTTTGGTCTGCCCCGTTGACAACGAAGCGCCAGAAGGCCGTCTCATCCTGCCTCAGGTGATGGCCATCCGCGATGTGTTGGATAATGAATGCATCTGTGTTGTGCTTAAGGAAACGCATTTGCAGCAGTACCTCGACGCTATGCCCAAACCCGCTTTGGTGGTTACTGACAGCCAGGTGTTCGGCTATGTGAGCAAAATCGTTCCCCCAGATATTCCTTTGACAAGCTTCAGCATTGTCATGGCACGTTTGCGTGGCGATTTTGACAACTATGTGAAAGGTACGCCTTATCTCTCACAACTGAAGGACGGCGATTCAGTCTTGTTGCTTGAGTCATGCACTCATCACAGCACCTGTGAAGACATCGGCCGCGTGAAGTTGCCTCGCATGATTCTGAATTATACGGGAAAGGACATCAAGTTTGAGTATGTGGCAGGGCTGTCACCCATTGCCAACCCTGAAAAATACGCCATGGCCATCCAATGCGGCGGCTGCATGAGCACGCGCAAGCAACTGTTGAACCGAACTAATTTGTTTGTCAACCAAGGCATCCCGATCAGTAACTACGGCATGGCTTTGGCGTATATGAATGGGATTTTTGGACGGGTGATGGAGCCGTTTAGGAAGTAAGTGTTTGTACTTCTTTATTATTGCTTATTCCATTCCGCTGTCCTTTTTGACTATAGGTGTGATTTATTCTTCTATTCCGATTCTAAGCGTTTTGCTTCCGTTCGATATGTATAAGTAACCACAGCCAGGCTGTAACTGGTTAAGAGTGCCCTGCCAACCGTCGGTTGAATAAATGGCAAAACCTTCATCTTGTGATACGATTTTGTCGCCCGTAGAGGCAGCAACACTAATGGCTTCGGTGATTGGTGAGGGTTGTGACCCTGTGAATCCAAACCAATTGGTCCCAGGTTCAATAGTGATAGTGGCAGAGCCCATGGCCATGCCGTTGAGGCTTAACGTACAGGACGAGTTGGTTTGGATTCTATACATGGCTCCAGCCGTAGCTTCGCCACTGGCTGGGCCTTGCTCCGACAGGATGGTTACAAGCGCGTTGCCAAGTGCGGTTTCAACGGCCTCAATGCTGGTCTCTACAATCGGAGCCCACCAATTCCAACCTTGGGCAAAAATAGTGGTTTGGGAAACCGTATTCGTAAATTTGAACTCACATGGGTCAAGCCATCCACCATAACCATCCTCGGTGAAGACCACGCTTTCAGGAGGCGTTAACTCGAGCTCCATCCCTTGACTATGGTCATAGAGCCTGAAGGTCAACTGATGGCCGTTTTCTCCATATACGTTTACGTCGGCAATAAAACGGTGTGTGATGAAAAATTCCGCAGCAATGGCCGAGCCACGACATTCGTCACCGCAAAAGATACCCAACTCCAATTGGTCGGAGAACTGTTCGACACCATTAATTAAGATGACGCCTCTAATCGTCGTAGATTGTGAATACCACCCCTCGGGAATGGGGGTCCAATGGTTGGCCAGTATCATACCACTGGTCAAGCAGGCAACCAATAATATGATTATTCTTTTCATTTCTCCTTAATATTTAATCAGTTTGTTTGTAATGATTTCGTTATTGGTTACTAAACGAAGCAGATAAGTTCCGGCGGCACAATCATTCAGATCAATCTGCACTCTGTCACCCTTCATCTCCGTTGCAATAACCACCTGTCCGTAA
The DNA here is from genome assembly GCA_017428285.1 of Bacteroidales bacterium. The sequence continues at coordinate 50,115 of JAFRRE010000120.1, forward strand.
ACATTAGCGACCTCTATCCTGTGAATGCCTGAGCCTTCAATATTGAAGACACCGTTTGAAGGATTGGGATAAACAGAAACGTGTTGGAGTTGTTGGTCGCTTGTCCCAAATGTGCCAAAATGAAGCGTGGTGGGATTGGTTAATGAACCAACCAAACCGTCGCTGGTGTAAGTTATGCTCTCTTGGGAATAACTCTCTGTTTGCCCATCGGACAACACAAAACCAATCGGCTCCTCGGTATCTCCAAAAACAAGAAGGAAAGCCACATAGCGGTCCAAAGCTTCCACATACATCAGCCTGACACTGCCACGGCATTCGTTTCCAACAAATGCAGCTAACTCGAAATCATCGGAGCGCAATTCTTCGTCGTTTATTTCAACAACGGCGGTAATAAGCATATTGTTGGCGTAATTGTCAACCATAGGCTCAAACAGACTGCTCTCCGCAACTGCTTTGGCCTCCCCGTTGCGACCACTTTGGAATGTAAGTGTCTTAGAAGAACTACTGTTTGACTTGTACATATAACCCTGGCCGGGCTCTAAGGTGGTCAATGTACCGTACCACAAGTTGTATTCGCCAGTCGAAAGGTAAGTAGTTGAGCCACCACGTCCTTTGATGACGTCGTTAGCTTCAGGCGTGAAGCCGCTCATGGCCGTCTCAACACTCAGGCTTTGGCTACTGGGGAATCCAATCCAGTTCCATCCGCTATTGATGGTGATAGGATGATCGCCCAAATCAGCAGCATCACCGACAACTGTGGCACTACAAGCTGAATTGGTGCGAATCTTGTACATTTGTTCGTTGTTGATGCTATTGAGCGACCCATACCAATACACGTTGCCTTCATACTCAATTCTGTCAACGCTGGCATTCTTGCCTTGGATGCGTATGCCAGAGGCACCAAGGCTGTTTTCAAGCATTTCCAAACCGTTGATGCCTTCTTGTTCGATGAAAGTACTCCACCAATTCCAGCCTTCAACGAGTGAACGGTTGTGCACAATTTGGAAATGGGCCACATAAGAGGCTGCTTCTGCCACTGTGAAACTGAATGTTGGATTGGTGGAAACCTCAACATCGTTCAGTGTCCAATAAGCAAATTGATACCCCTCATTGGCTGTTGCAGTTAAAGTGCAAGGGGCTCCAATCGCGTAATTTCCTTCACCAGTAACAACGCCAGCGTCTTCAGGGTCGACAGTTGCACTGATTTCAACCAAAGAAGTGAAGTTCAAAGCAAAAGGATCCATCCACTCGCCGTAGCCATCTTCAGTAAAGATAACACTCGCAGGAGGAGTATAATTAAGTTCTGTGCCCAGGCTGTGGTCGTACAATCTAAAACTTAACTGATGGCCGTTCTCACCATACACATTCACGTCGGCAATAAATCGATGTGTGATGAAAAATTCCGCAGCAATGGCCGAGCCACGGCATTCGTCACCACAGAAGATACCTAATTCCAATTGATTGGAGAATTGTTCGACACCATTGAAAAGGATAACGCCTTTGATGGTGGTGGATTGTGAATATAATCCTTCGGGTACTGGAGTCCAGTGATTGGTGATTTCGCCTTGTACCTCAAAATTGGCCTCATAACACCCAGCCTCAGTTACAGTGAAACTATAAGTCGCATTGGAACTGACCTCCGTGCCATTCTTGGTCCAGTTATTGAAGACGTAACCCATATTGGCAGTAGCTGTCAAGGTACAAGTGGTTCCTTCATCATAACTGCCTGAGCCCGTTACGGTTCCGCCTGCTGATGGATTGGCCGTGGCAGTGATAATATAGGTGTTCGGATTATCGGAAACGAAGTTTGCCACCATAGTTCTATCACCGTTCACCGTGAATGAATAGCTGGCCTCCAACGACACTTGATTGCCGTTCTCCGTCCAATTCACAAAGGTGAAACCTTCGTTGGCCGTGGCGATAAGCGTACAAGTGGTGCCATCACCATAGGTGCCTGCGCCCGTAACCGTTCCACCTTCGGTAGGATTCGGTACGGCCTCAATGGAACAGGAAGTAGCCATTGTGGCTGTACGTACAAGGCGAACTGCCTGACCGTTTCTTCGATTATCGTACCCATTAATTGAACAAGGATCAAGATGATCGTTACTAAAACTTACAGGATAGGCTTGAGAACTTCCAATATGGGTGGTGGTCCAATACTGGCCCCATGAAAACCTTTCCATGTTCATTTCTTTTCCCATTCTACTCCAACAAGCAGGAAGAAAAACAACGCCAACGTTTTGCATGTTGTCTTGCCAATCTGACAATGTAATGATATTACTACTATAAGGAGCACTTTCACTATTTACATCAATCAAATTGTAAATGGAAACATCCCAATTGTCAGGAAGGATAAGAATTCCACAGAGATTATTCACTGTAGCTTTTGCAAATAAAACACCAGAGGGTGTGTTCCTATCATTAAGTAAAAACCTCCATTCACCATTGGTCAAGCTACGCCACATATTCTTTTGATTGCCGCCATTGCTGATGGCGTTGTAGCCCCAATCGGCCTGTCCGGTTTGGTCATTCAAATTGAATGTCGAAGAACCGTATGCGTAATAGTCACTATTGTTTTCAGAGGAAGACCATGGCTGGTAACAAACAGCTCCATGGTTGTAGCCACTGGTTCCCCATCCAAACAAATCAATCCAACCAGCATAAGTAGACGAAAGGAGACAATTATTACTTTTTACATTACCCTCATAAACGGTGCCATAAGTATCGTTACCTACATAATCCCATTGGTTCTCAGCAAACCTCCAGGTATTAGTAGAGGCTTGATATTGCAGGTTGCCTTGCGAGAAATACACTTGGTCGCCGTTTGCATTTATGGTAAACTTGCCGTTGATAGCGCCTGTAGGAAGCATGTCGCACATTTCAACAATATTTGTGAACTCATTCCAACCCTCAGCGTTCTGATAGGCTTCCAAAGAGCCACAAGGCACATAAACTGTAATTAAAGTTTTATCCACTTCATCAAAAGCACTTCCATCTAAGTTAGGTGGAGTTTCGGAAAAAAGAGTAATCGATCTCAAACTATTACAGTTTAAAAACACAACTGGGCCTAATTCAACCAAAGAACTTGGAAGCGTTATTTCGGGCAATGCACGGCAATACTGGAAAACACCATATCCAAGACTTGTGACCCCTTCTGGTATGTTTATTGAACTTAACTGTTGACAACCATAAAATGCCTGGTTGTGGATTTGTGTAATATTCTCAGGAACAGTTAATGAAGCAATGCTAGACCCATGAAAATCCCCAAATGAAATATAAGTCAATCCAACAAAATACCGTAGTTCATCGAACGTGCTAATCTCACTATTCCCCATAAACGCATCATCTAATACCGTCACTGCAGCGGCCTCAGCGTAACTTAGTTCTCCGTCGTCATTGGCGTCCCAATGCTCTACGCAAACGGCTTTCACCGCAGCATCAGCGAAAACGATAAAATCTACATTTGTTGTCTCTGTGAAGTTGGCCACCAAAGTGCGGTTGCCCGTCACATTAAAAGTATAGCTGGCATTGGTGCTCACCGGAGTGCCGCCTTCCATCCAATTGGTGAAGGTGTAACCGCTGTTGGCATTGGCCGTCAAGGTGCAGGATTCGCCGTAGTGATAACTTCCTCCACCGCTCACTGTGCCACCCTCAATAGGATTCGAAATAGTATTGATTGAATATGTTGTGGCTCCATTGGTGAAATGAACAAGGCGTACAGAATACCTACAATGAGGATAAAAACTATCCATATCCACATTAGTTCCTGAAAAACAGGCAAGATACTTCAGATATGAAAGACAACTCGTCGATGACCAATAAGCCCCCTTTGAGCCGACATCCATTAACCCTTCTTCCCCATGAAATCTTCCAGCAGCAGGTAAGAAAACAGCACCGTGCGTTTCAAAAACATTCAACCAATCTTGTGCCGAAATGGTATTGGTATTGTAATTGACAGAGGAGTTATTGACGTTGTTTAATATAACGAGATTTGGATCCCAATTGTCTGGGAAAACGATGATTCCATTAACATTGTTCACAACGGCCTTCACATAACGCATCCCTGATGATGTATTTCTTGTGGTCATCACATACTGCCATTCTTGTAAAGTTAGGGTATTCCAAAAATGCTCTTGGCTTCCACCGTTAACGATGGCATTATAGCCCCAGTCGGCCTTACCAGAGTGATCGCGTAATCCACAAGTATCACAACCATAAGCAGCATGATTGTATTGCCCCCCCATTTCCAATATCCATGGTTGATAACAAACCGCGCCATGATCATACCCGCTTGTACCCCAACTGAATAAATCGATCCACCGATCAAAGGTCTGCGTAATTAAAGCATTATCTTCTGCAATTATATCCCATTGGTTTTCCGCAAACCGCCAGGTGTTGGTGGAGGCTTGATATTGCAAATTGCCTCGCGAGAAGTAAACTTGCGAGCTTTCTCCCACAGAAAACAAGCCATTAATGGCTCCAGTTGGCACATTGTTTTGGGCAGTTACTTTGGTGATTCCAAAAGTATTTACCAGTAAGACCATTAGTGCCACGCCACAAATACACTTTTTGAGTAAAGAATGATTTTCCATTTTTATTATATTTACATGAAACATCTTATTATGGGACTTATTAAGGTGCAAAAATACAACAATCCCTATAATAATCAACATATATAATTGATTTTCAACACTTTAATTATCCAAATCGGATACAAAAACTGTATCCAAAATGGATAGTTTTGGATGAAAATGGATGAAGTGGATGAGCTAAACTTGGTTACGTCTCTTCGCCTAACCGGTTTTTCATGCTTTCAAGAAACTCGGCCGTGTAGTATTGAAAGAAATTAAACTGTAAGGCCTTGGAAATGGTCAGAATCAGGTCGCTATCAAGAGAGGCTTTGCTGAAAATTTTGTATACGTTGTTGCGGGTACAATGGATTTCACGCGCCAGCCATCCCACGCTGCGCTTGTCGGCCTTGAGTCGCGCTTGGATGATATGCCCGATGTGGATGTTACTTGTTGCGTTTTCCATGCTTCGCCTTGTTTTTGGCCCAAAAATAGGATGCTGAACTTGTCGAAGCATCATCCATTTCATCCATTTGCATTTTCTTTCGATTCCTAACTTGAAAAATGCTTACTTTTGCCCAAAATAAGTGAAACCATGTTATCCCTTCCCATCATAGCAATGATCAAGAAGAAGTCGGGGCTCGACTTCAGCAATGCCAAGGACTTCGAAGTGCTTTCGGAGTCGTTTCCGGCCAGCGACCGTTTGGGAGTCAACACCTTGAAGCGGTTGATGGGTTATGCCAAGTCGCCTATAGCTCCACGAAAAGCCACGCTTGATGCTTTGGCGCATTATCTGGGCTCATCTTCGTGGGAGACCCTGACGGGCATGCAACCTGTGGAAAGCGACTGGATGGAGAAGGCTTTTTTCGCCGATGAGATTCGTGAAGGCACTACGGTGGAGGCATCATGGCTGCCCAACCGTCATATCGCTTTGCTATGTATTGGCGAGAACAAATTCCGCGTGACCGAGAGCTTGAACGGCAAATTGCTTGTCAACGATGAAGTGACCATCCTTAGTTTTCGTTTGGAGTATCCTTTGCAGGTGTACCAAGTCATCCGCAATGGCGAGATTGTACGCGATGCTGCGGGCAATGAGTTGGGTTATGTG
>JAFRRE010000121.1 GCA_017428285.1 Bacteroidales bacterium
ACCGTTCATCGAGGAAGGCGCCTCCATCTCGGTCAGTTACTTCCAAATCTGCAAATACGACCCTGCAACTAACGAAGTGACCGTCGTTGACCAGCTTGGGGCCAATAACACTATCGGTAGCTATGATGTGAACCTTTTTGATGGGGGCTATGCCGTTGTCGCCGCCATGTTCAACGAAGGCAAGGAATATGAGGAACTGGCCTTCTCCAACCTTACGGATTTTTTGGTGGGAATCGAGGAGAACGAAGGACAACCATGTAGGGTCTATCCGAATCCCGCCAAAGACCGTTTCATTGTCGAAGGATCGGGTTCAATGACCATCACCAACGCCCTTGGACAGACCCTCCTGACTCGCGAAATCGATGGAAAGACCACCATTGAATTGCCGCAAGGCCTGTATTTTGTGAAATTAGGCGAAACCATGCGGAAGGTCGTGGTGGAATAACCGCGTCGGTCTGTGGGGACGCACCGCGTGCGTCCGCACATTGTGGTTGTGCGGACACATTCGATGCGTCCCTACAGGGCTGTCATGCCGTGGCAGCCGCAGCTATAAAACAATGCTGCGGCTGCCGTGGTACGACAGCCCTACAATCCTCGGCCTTCGGGTCGGGGCTTTTTTTTGTTTCATGATTTCATGTTTTTTTCGTGCAGATTTACGATTGAATCGAAAATTTGTACTTTTCGAAATATGGAACTCATTAATCCAGAATTTTAATAATTTTGCGTTTTCAAAACAGTATTTCCATGCAAATCCCATTAGACCAGTTTGAGCAAGTCATTGACGAGAAAATCTTACAGCGTGGCTTGGCCTATTTCAAGAAAGGCCTTGTGCATGAACTTGAGGAAGTCAGCCCAAACACTTACGAAGCCATCGTTGAGGGAACGGAGGACTACACCGTCCGACTGACCGTTGAAAACAACGTGGTGACCGAGTATAGTTGCGACTGCCCGTATGATTTGGGACCGGTCTGCAAGCATGTGGCAGCCGTGATTTTTTCGCTGCAAGAGGAAGAATTGGGCTTGACAAAGAAAATGGGAAAAACCAAGAAAGCGGCCCAGTCGGGTGTGAAAAAAGGCAAAAGCGTAGCGACGCAAATCGATGAACTGATGGACAAAGCTTCCGTCGAAGAACTGAAAGAGTTAATCAAGACGGAAGCAAAGAAAAATTCCCTGTTCTGTAACCATGTTCTATCCTACCTTGAACATTACAATGATAATTTATCCAAAGAATTGTACCAAAAGCAGTTGAGGGCTTTAATAAGGTCGGCCACTGACAGATATGGACTCATTGATTGGAACAATGCCAGGGATTTGGGATATGCCGTTGATGAATTACTCGACTCGGCCAGGAAACAAATCGACCATGGCAATTTCGAGAAAGCCGCTGCAATTTGTTTCGCCGTGATGGAGGAGATGTTGGAACCCCTCAATACTGCCGACGATAGTAATGGCGACATTAGCGGTTGCATCGATGGGGCTATCAACTTGTTGAGCGATATGGCTACGATGTGTGAATCAAAAACCGTCCACAAGCAGATTTTCAACTTCTGCATGGACGAGTTTGAGAAAGGCCGTTTTGATGGCTGGGGCTGGCACACGAGCTTGCTTTCGTTAGCCGCCAATCTTGCCGAAACGGATGCTGATTTTGACCTCATTTTGGCTTTGGCCGAAAAGAAACAGAAATCATATTATTATGACGAGGAAGTCCAAATGATTAAATATGGTTTGCTCGTGAGAAAGAAAGGACAAGATGTCGCGGACAAGTTCCTTGAGCAGAACATGGACAACCCGAAGTTTAGAAGGATGGCCATTGAGAAAGCATTGGAACAAAAGAACTATGCGAAAGCCGTCAGATTGGCTGAAGACGGGGTGAAAACAGACAAGAAAGACAAGCCCGGACTGGCCAAGGAATGGTATGATTGGTTGCTGAAAATTGCGCAGGCACAGAAAGATACGCCAAAGATTCTCGAATATGCACGTTATCTCTTGATAGACAATTTCAGGAATGAGCAGGATTATTATCAGATTTTGAAGGAGCATGTAAAGCCTGAGGATTGGGATGCTGTTATCAATGCCATTGTCCGCGAAATCAAGGCGAAAAGGCGGTGGTTTGATACAGGATTGGTCGCCACTATTTACATCCGGGAGGAAAAATGGGACAAACTGTGGGAAATGGTAAAGGAGAATCCTGACTTGTCTTTCATTGAGCGATACGAAACTTATCTTTCCAAGCATTATGCTGATGAAATAGTGGATTTATACGTGAGCCAGATTTTGGATTATTTGAATCACAATATGGGTCGCGACCACTACCAAACCGCCTGCCGTTACATTCGCAGGATGATCAAATTGGGCGGGAAAGCGAAGGCTGACAAACTCATCGCCCAACTTCGCATTTTATATGCCAAACGCCCCGCATTGATGCAGGAATTGGACAGGGTTTGACGGATTGGAAAATAAATTCCACTATTCCGAAAAATGCTTATATTTGCAGGGCGAAATAAATGGATATGGACAAGAAGACTGTACGGATCATACCATCGAATCCCGATGACTTTGAAAGGCAATTCGCTTACGTGGATTCCATCATCAACAAGCATCGCACAACCGCGATAGCCACGGTGAATATGGAGTCGTTGCTAACGGCTTGGGAAGTGGGGCAATTCATATCCACCCAGTTGAAATCATCACATTGGGGCAGCAAGGTTGTCAGCGAATTGGCCGATTACCTGAAAAGGCAAAATCCCAAACGTCGGGGATTCGGGAAACGTCATCTTTATAATATGGTTAAGTTCTACGACACATATAGTACCGACGAATTCCGTCATCTCGGCGAACATTTGAAATTGGATGAATTTGTGCAATTGCCAATTGCACAAATTGAGAATAACGATGGGCAGAATGAAATTGTGCAATTGCCAATTGCACAATTTGAGAATTCTTCGAAGTCAATGCCTATTGTTTTGACACTGAACACCTTCACTAATCATATTGAGATTCTAAACCGATGCGCAACCAACGAAGAGCGTGTGTTCTATATGTTGTATGCGGCCCATCAGCGGCTCAAGACCGAGGAGTTGCGCCGTTGTATCGTTACGCAAACGCATGTTGCTTTGTTGGGCAAGGAAAAAATGATGTCACCAAAGTTGCGCGATAGTTATCCCAACATAGATTTCGTATTGAAAGACAAAGCCGTAGTGGATTTCTTGAACCTGCCTCAAAAA
>JAFRRE010000122.1 GCA_017428285.1 Bacteroidales bacterium
AGTGATGACCACGATGCGCAACTGCGGCCGCGTGGCGAAGTCGCTGGAGCAGTTTGCCCAAGCCAAGCACTACTACGACACGGCCTTCAGCATCGCCACCTTATTAAACGATAAGGCCATGCAGAGCGACATCTACCTTGAGATGGGCCGCGACTACTACCTGCCCGTGGGCAATTATCCTGAAGCCATGACTTGCGTTCGCCGCGCCTTGGAGGGCGAGCTTGACGACAACAACACCGACATCGCCAACATGACGATGGGTGTATTATACTACTACACAGATAACTACGCCGAGGCTAAGCCTTACCTCGAAGCCGCCCTCCGCAGCGAGCGCGCCGGACTGAAGATGTCGGTGTACCAAACGCTCTACGCCATCGCCTACAACGAAGGCCATCTTGAGCAGGCCATGGAATACCAAGACCTCTTCACGCAAAATATGATGCAGGCCGACAAGGAACATGCCTCCGACAACCTTCAACGCCTCAAGGCCGAGTACGAACTGAAGGCGCAGAAGAGCGAGATGGAGAGCCTGCTCCGCAATCGTAGCCTCAAACTCTGGCTCATTATTGCGGCAGCGGTGATTGCGCTGTTGGTCATCGTTCTGATTGTGAGGAAGAAGGTGAGCGACCACAAGTTGGCCGTGGAGCAGTTCCGCAGCCAGGTGGAGCGCGACCAAAACCGCATCCACGAGCTGGTGAGCGACATGGAGAACCTCATCCGCACCAACGACGACCTACGCCGCGACCGTCAGACACTCTCGCAAAAAGACCTGCTGATGACGAGCAAGATCATGGGGCGCAACAAGGTCTACACCACGGCACAAGGCCTCGGCGAACAGGTGACCGCCGATACGATGAACTTCGTCCTCAGCGACGACGACTGGGCCGACTTCATCAGCCTCACCGACTTGGTGTACGACGGCTTCTCGCAGCGTCTCCTCGAACTCTATCCCAAACTCGGCAAGTGGGACGTGCGCATCTGCTGCCTCTCCAAGAACGGCTTCTCCAACCAAGTGATTTCCATCCTCTTGGACACCCAGACCGAGTCATACTACCGCCGCAAAACCCGCATCAAGCAAATGAAGATGAACCTCACGGACGACACAAGGACATTTGAGGAAATCGTCAACGCTGTGTAAATCTTTAAATCTTAAATCTTTGAATTAAATAATTAATAATTAAATACTTACAGTTATGAAAAACAACATCAAAATCAAAAGTTTCGTTATGGCCATTGTTGCCATGATTTTCGGAGTGAGTGTTCAAGCTCAAACCTTGGATACGCTTGGGGTCCATGTCAGTGGAGGTTATTCCTCCCCAGAAGGGGCTTCTTCTAATATTGGCACAAACAATAGAGCCACAGGAAATAATTCTTTTGCCGCAGGGTGGTGGTGTAATGCTACTGGATTGACTTCGTTTGCAATGGGTTATGGCAGTACTGCTACAAACATTAACTCGATGGCAATAGGTATGTACACGAAAAGTGAGTCAGCATACAGTATAACCATTGGCAAGGGATATAGCGGCACAAAGCCTTTACTTAACGACAAAAACGGCATTATGATGGGGTATGGAAGTAATTTGCCAACCTTGTTTATCACTGGTCAGAATGTTGAAAACCGCACAGGAAAAATCGGCATTGGTGATATGACAGACCCACAAGCCAAATTGCATATTCTTGGTGACGCACATGAAGATGTGGGAATCATCATTGAATCCAAAGCACCAGCCTATCGCAAGACTTTCATCCAACTGAGGGACGAAAGCCATAGAATCTCTGTCGGCACCGGTGGCGCGATGAGTATTACAGCAGGTGCCAGGCCGTTGAGCCTTGAAGGGTCGAGAGTTACGCTCACTGGGAAAGTCGGGGTGAACACCAACAATGATGTTCCAGGTTATGCCTTTGCCGTGGCGGGTGGCATCATCACTGACGAAGTGCTCATTCTCAACGTGGAAGACTGGCCAGACTATGTTTTCGGTCAAGACCATCAGCTGATGTCGCTCAGCGATTTGAAGGCCTATATCGACAAAAACAGCCATTTGCCCGAGGTTCCTTCGGCGCAGGATGTAGAAGTGAATGGTGTCAATGTCGTTGAGATGCAGAAGGTCTTGCTGAAGAAAATCGAGGAGCTGACGCTTTACACCGTTGAGCAGCAACGTCTTATCGAAGAACTGCAAGCAAAGATCAATCAATTGGAAAACCAATAAAACCCTAATGCCATGAAACGAATCCTAATAACGTTCAGCCTTTTGATGGTTGCCTCGCTGGTCATGGCGCAGGAAATCCATACAGGGGAGTCTTTTGAACTGAATGCACCTATCCCTTCTACGGAGAGTCATGAGTATCAAGCAACTGCGTATGTCAAGCTGCAACCAGGCTTTCAATCGCACCCCGAAGCGGGAAACTATGTCAAGATGCAGGTGTTGGAAGAGCAAGAATTGCGGGAATGGTACTACGAAATCTTGAACGATGACGGCACCGTCACCTATCAGCATTTGTTATATGCCTCCGATACCACAATCAATCACAAGGATGTGAAGATCATCATCCGCACCAACACTCTTTACGACAAGGCCAATCACCAAGAGGTGACGCGAGAATATGTCTATGAGAGCGATGGAAAGGTGTATTGGTGGAACAAGACCACGCGGCAGTTCTCGATGCTTTATGATTATGGAGCGGAAGAGGGCAGCGAGTGGGAGATCACTGTCGGCTTGGACAGCATCACTATGCATGTGGATGCTGTGGACGAGTACGAATACGAAGGCAAGATAGTGAAGATGCTGCATGTGAGCGATGACAACGAAGTGTTCAGCGGAATCATCTTCTGTGGCGTTGGTCACATGACAAGCTATTTCCCTGAAAGACTGATGCAAAAGAAGCAGGACTATCGCGTGGTTGGCATCCGCTGCTTCTGGCGCAACGGTGAACTGGTGTTCAAATACGGAGAAAGGGACTGTGACGAGGTGTATCAGGAATACCACAATGGCATCGAGGAAAACGGCCATTCGACAGGCTCAGGAACTGCAGGGACCTTAACCGTTTATCCCAACCCGACCAATGGCATCCTCACCATTCATCATTCATCATTCCGCATTCATCATTCCGCATTTCGAATCACCAACCTCATGGGCCAAACCGTCCAAACGGGCAGCCTCAGCGCAGAAACCCAACAGATTGATGTGTCCGATTTGCCGCAGGGTATGTATTTCATCAGCGTGGACGATATGACACAGAAATTTGTGGTGAATAAATAACAATCAAAAACATACGACAATGAAAAAACTAGTATTAACAACAATCCTTCTCGCCTTCGCCCTTGGCGGCATGGCGCAGCAAGGCAGTTTCGCTCCCCAAGGCGCGGAATGGTATTTCAATCTCAGTTCCTTTATGGGCAGCCCTTACTCTTATTATCGGATGGCTGTGGAAGGCGATACCATCATTCAAGGGCACACCTGTAGTGCTATCACACGGCAATTTCTTGGCGGCAACGGCGAAAAACAATATGTCTACGAAGAAAATCGCAAGGTGTATTGGTACAACCAGACTTTAGGCAGATTCACCACGCTTTATGACTTCGATGCAGAGGCAGGTGATAGTTGGGTTTGCGAGATTGATTCATGTGCTTTTACAGTCTATGTGTCTCATATTGATCCAGTCACTTGGGAAGGACACACTTATCGAATGCAGCATGTCTCTGCTGTTGGCGGCGGAGGGTCTGGCAAGCCTTTTTGGGGTTACATCATTGATGGGATTGGGTACGAAATGGGTTTGTTTCCAGATCCTTATGCGTGTTCCAATAGTGTATATGACGGCCAATATCCAGATTATTTGCGCTGTTATCTCGTTGATGGTGAGATACTATATCACCAAGGAGATTATGATTGCGATGAATATGGCTATTGTTGGGATGGTACTGTGGCCGAAGCTTACGCTGGCGGTGATGGCACACCTGAAAACCCATATCAGATTGCAACATCACAGCAATTGGCATTGTTGGCGCAACAAACCAATGAGGGCACGGGCGGTGACGCTTGTTATGTCCTTACGGCAAACATCAGTCTTGCAAGTTGTACGAACGAGGCTCCAGTGGAATGGACTTCCATCGGCAAGCCTGTTATCACTACTGACCATGGCACGATGGACACGGTTTTCCGTTATTTCACTGGCCGCTTTAATGGACAAGGTTTTACTATTTTCGGATTGCATCAAGTGATTGAAAACGGTTGGTTTGAACCCGTGGGCGGATTGTTTGGTTGTACGGATAAGGCCAAAATCAGTAATGTGCGCTTGTCGGGATGCAATATCAGCGGCAAAGGACATTATGTAGGAGGCTTGGTGGGTTATGCCGGTTTGAGCGACATTTCCAACTGTAGCATTACCCAATCTTCCATTTCGACGGAGGAATGGGGAGCTATTGGTGGCTTGGTGGGTTGCGCGGATCTGCCGTTTGGTGTACATGTCTATGTGGATGATATTGAGCCCTACTATATTAAGAACTGCTTTGTCGATGTAGCCACATGGATTGAAGGTTCAGATTGTGCTGGAGGCATTGTGGGTCAAGTCAATAAAATGGATGGTCGCATGCCTTGTGTGATGACCAATTGTAAAGTTAAGAATGATGGCTATATGGCTGTGTTTTCTGTGACAAGTGGTGGTGATGCAGGTGGTATTGTCGGTTGGTTCCGTAACGGAACGATTACAGGGTGCTTGAATCAGTTTGAGGTGACTGGTGGAGAAAACAGTGTAGGCGGCATCGCAGGTGAGGCCAACAATGCCACGATTGAAAACTGCACGAACGAAGGTGAAGTGCAGGGGTCGCACAATTGTGGTGGCATCGTTGGGCGTTCGGATCCCGAAGATGGCCCAGTGTTGTTTGTTTACGACTGCACCAACGAGGGCAAAGTGACTTGCGTGGAAGCAGAGGCTTACCAGATGGTTGGCGGCATTGTGGGATCGCGTGCCACAAGAGTGATTCGTTGTGTCAACAAAGGCGATGTCAATGGATACACCAGATATGGCACGATGCTGGGTGGCATTGTGGGTGGCAATGGCGGAACAATCGCCAACTGCTACAATCTCGGAAATATTACCGCTTCCTATGAGAATGCCGGTGAGCACCTCTCGTATGTGTTTGTGGGAGGCATTGCGGGTGGCCCTGATTCACGCGTCTTCAATGTTTATAATGCAGGTAGTGTCTTCAATCAGGAATTGACGGTTCCTGCTGAGACTCTGATTGGCTTTGGGCAAGTTGTGGGCTATGAGCTTCATCCCGACAACTATTTGAACAGTTATTGGTTTGAACCAGATCTCCCTGCCAATGGCCATCCCGATTATCCTGAATTGCCAGGGTCGTCTGCCTTTATGCGTCAAAATGATTCCATTTTCCTTTTTGAACCACAATACGGCACTACTGACTTGTTGGATGCTTTGAACTTTGGCACTACAGTTGTGCTTGATTCCGTACCAGATTACCCTTACATAACCGTTTGGCTGTCAGATTTGGACAACACTAATCTTGGTTTCCCATTGTTAGGGCCTAAGAGCGTGGGTGATGAGATGCTTGAAGCCTATTGTGATGCACCTTATAATTTTTATGGTTGGCCAAGTATCGAACAAGGAACCTGTAGGACATGGATGTTGTGGCACCATCCTTTGGGTAGCAAATGGGTAAATTACGATGAGAAACCTTATGCGGGCTCCGTTTTTTGTGATTTTTGGGGCATAAGGATTCCGGCTGAGGAAATCCAAGCAGGCGATGTGTTGACGCATGTGGCTTTCTATAAGGCAGGATGCCAAAACCAGACGGCACATTACGTTTTTGCATTCTGTATTGGTGATGAGATTGGAGCCAGCAATTTGCAGTTTCTTCCAGGGAACTCGGTTCAAATCGAACCTGGTCCAGACGAATGGGTGATGGTGAAGCTCCGTAATCCTATCAACTGTGAAGAGGGGAAGAGCCTATGGATTGTACTTACTGCCCCGAATGTCGAAGGTAACAATGCCCCTTATTGTCAGACATCTGGCAATCAGGATGGACGTTGGGCAAGTCTCGGCGGCGGCACTTGGTACGATTATTCTTCCGTACAAGGTGGTGGCGGTGATTGGATGATACGAGGTTACATTAACCATCGCTACGATGACCCATATAATGAGGATTTCGACCATTACAACCTTTACCGAGGACGGTCTTTAGAGGAATTGGAGAAAATTGCCGAGTTGGATAGGGATGCGGAGGAGTATTACGACACGTTGCAGCATCCTTTTGGCGATTATTACTATAGTCTTACGGCTTCCTACGCCGATGGCCGCGAGTCGGATCCCGAAGAGGCGTTTGGGTATTTCCATGTCGGGAATATGTCTTCGTTTGGCTCTGAGTGGTACTACGAAATCCAAAACGAGAACGGAAGCATTACCTACCAGCATCTGGAATATGCCTCAGACACGACTATCAATGACAAGGAAGTGAAAATCATCATCCGCACCAATACGCTTTACGACAAGGGCAGGGGCGAGGAAAAGACACGCGAATACATCTATGAGGATTTTGGTAAAGTGTATTGGTGGAACGAAACTCGGCAAGATTTCACTCTGCTATATGACCTTGGCGCACAAATCGGTGACGAGTGGGTGATTTGGGTGGGCACTGAAAGCATCACTATGCATGTCGACACTGTCGAACAATATGAATATGAAGGCACAACATACAGAATGTTGCACGTAAGCGATGCAAACAACCTGTTCAGTGGGGAGATTATGAGCGGCATCGGCCACCTTACCAGTTTCTTCCCCGAAAGGCTGATGACGCGCGGCAAGAATTTCCGCGTGGAAGGCATCCGCTGCTATTGGCGCGAGGGCGAACTGGTGTTCAAATACGGCGACAAGGACTGTGATGAGGTGTATCAAGAACTCCATAATGGCATCGAGGAAGACGGCCCTTCGACGGGCTCAGGAACCTTCACCATCTATCCTAACCCGACGCATGGCGTTCTCGTTGTAGAGACGCGGCGCGCCATGTTTCTACCAGCGGAAACCTACCACATCACCAACCTCATGGGCCAAACCGTCCAAACGGGCAACCTCACTGCTGAAACCCAACAGATTAATGTGTCCGATTTGCCGCAGGGAATGTATTTCATCACCGTGGGTGATATGACACAGAAATTTGTGGTGCGTTAGTCGCGGTCCTGTAGGGCTGTCACACCGTGGCAGCCGCCTGTGCAGCCATGACAACAGGCGGCTGCCGTGGTACGACAGCCCTACAGACCGAAACGGAAAAACAGATTGATAAACAATTAAAAATCAGATAAAATGAAAAAGTTATTCTTTACCTTAGCGATTTTGGCTGAATTTGCCATGCAAGCCTTGGCCTACGATTTTTCAAGTGTTTGCGAATCGGGGCAGACTCTGTATTATCGTATTCTCTCCAGCGGCAATACCGAAGTGGCAGTGTGTCGTCCTGACCCAGATTTTGGATGGAATGGCTATGCCATACCCGAGGGCAATCTTATCATTCCCGAGTTTGTCGAATACCAAGGCGTCACTTACACTGTGACAAGTATCGACGAAGAAGTGTTTTCCTACTGTCATGGAATAACCTCTGTTATCCTTCCTAATTCCCTTACTACAATAGGCAATCAGGCTTTCAGCAATATTATGGGTTTGACGGATTTCTTGCTCCCCAATTCAGTAACCAATATGGGAAACTATGTTTTCGAGGGGACTGATAATATTATGAATGATGTATATAATGACAAGATTTTTGCATACCATCCTAGATATGACCAATCGTCATTCGTGATTCCAGAAGGGATTGAAGAAATTGCAAGTGCTGCTTTTCGTCATTGTAACATGAGTGCGATTACTATTCCTACTTCGGTTGTAAGAATTGGGAAAGGCGCATTTTCAAGCTGCGATTTTTTGGAGGCTGTCGTCATTCCAGAGGGCGTGACAAGTATTGAAGATAATGCTTTTTCAGGATCGAAAATCCACACTATTACGCTTCCCTATTCGGTGACAAGCATCAAACAAGAGGCCTTTAAAAGCTGTGTTTTTTTGGATACTATCGTGTTGCCTAATGCTTTGCAGAGCATTGGGGAAGGTGCTTTTCGCTCTTGTGAGAGGCTGCCTTCCATCGTCATTCCAAACTCGGTTACAACCATTGGGGAGTACGCCTTTACAAATTGCAGATCATTGACATCCTTTGCATTGCCCAATTCGGTGACGAATATGGGGCCGTATGTGTTTGAGGACTGCGACGGGCTTACGGAGCCTGTGTACAACAGCCATTATTTTGCTTATTTTCCGAAAGATTACGCTACTTCCTACACCATTCCAGATGGGGTGGAAACCATCCTTGAGCGTGTGTTTTGGGAATGCACCAACCTCGATTCCATCATCCTCCCAAACTCAGTGAAAGCCATCGGGCAACAAGCCTTCCTTAAATGTGAAAACTTGACCTATGTTTCGCTCCCCGAATCATTGGAAACTATCGGATACGGTGCTTTTGAAGAATGCCATCACTTGACCACAATAAATCTACCTAACTCAGTAACAGATATTGGAGATAATTGCTTTTGGGATTGCGATAACTTAAGTGAGCCTCAATTTAATGACCGCTTTTTTGCCCATTTTCCGAAAAACTATGCGACAACTTATTCCATTCCTGAAGGAATTGAGGAAGTCATAGGTGGCTCTTTTGTCGGTTGTGACAGCTTGGTGTCGGTCAGTTTTCCAAATACAGTGGCAAAAATTAGGGGATATGCTATTTCAAATTGTCCCAATCTTATGGAAATCAATATAAACTCTGTCATTCCTCCTGTCATCGATTTGAACCCCTTGTATCCTTGGGAAGTTAGACCGGCGGATGCTTATATTTATGTTCCTGTAGGCACACTTGAGACTTATTTGAATGACCAAAGTTGGTCCGGTTATTGGTGGTGCTTGGCAGAAATCGGTAATATTCTTTCTGGCAGAGAAATGTATTACGAAATCATCAATGATGACGGGAGCATTACTTATCAGCATTTGGAATATGCCTCCGACACCACCGTCAACCATAAGGATGTGAAAATCATCATCCGCACGAACACGCTCTATGACAAGGGCAGGCATGCCGAAGTGACCCACGAATATGTCTATGAAGAAAATGGCAAGGTATATTGGTGGAACAAGGACTTGGAAGAGTTCACCGTGCTTTATGACTTCGGCGCTGAAATCGGCGAAGAATGGGAAATCAAGGTGGGGAATCAAAGCCTTATCATGCATGTAGAAGGTGTAGAATACTATGTCTATGAAGGCACAAGCTACAAAAAAATGTTGGTAAACGATCAAAGTAACCTCTTCAGCGGCACTATTATGTGCAGCATCGGCCATTTGACGAGTTTTTTCCCAGAACGTCTAATGACACGGGACAAGAATTATCAAGTTGAAGGCTTGCGTTGTTATTGGAGAAATGGATTCTTGACATACAAATATGGCGACAAGGACTGCGACGAGGTGTATCAGGAATACCACAATGGTATTGAGGAAGACGGCCCTTCGACAGGCTCAGGGACCTTCACGGTTTATCCTAATCCTACAAACGGTGTTTTGTTTGTAGAGACGCGATTAATCGCGTCTCTACCAGACCAAACCTATCGTATCACCAATGTGATGGGTCAAACCCTATTGACAGGTAAAATCACGGCTGAAACCCAACAGATTGATGTTTCAACATTGCCTCAAGGCATGTATTTCATTACCTTTGCAGGCGAAACGCAGAAATTTGTGGTGCGTTAGTCGCGGTCCTGTAGGGCTGTCACACTGTGGCAGCCGCCTGTGCAGCCATGACAATCAGCGGCTGCCGAGATTCCTGAGTTTGTCGAAGGATGGTACGACAGCCCTACAGACAGAATAATTAAATGAATAACAAACAATCATCAAAAATTACAACAAATGAAAAAGACAGTTTTAACCCTGGTATTGGCCCTTGCCTTTATGCCAGTTTTTTCGCAAGCCATTTTGAAGCATACCTTCACCAACAATAGTGGCGGCCTTCATAGTGTTTTCCAAAACTCGATTCATGAATATGTCTATGAGATTCTACCTGAGGTCTCGTATGTTGTTTGTGAATTGGATGAGGATGAAGCCATTGCAGGCTTCTCGGTGTATGATGCAGATTTTCAGCTGACAAAAGAAATTCCGTTCACCGTTGAGGGGAAATGGGGCATCAGATACAGTTCTTTTGGTGTGGTCATCGCCGGGAAACACCTTTTCAACGATGACGACAAGATTGAGATTTGCCTTACGCCTTGGAAACAAGGGGGCAGAATGTGCACAATGATCCTCAATGAAGATGGTGAGGTGCTGTTTATGCAGGAAGGGTCGCTGATTTCCTATTTGTACAAAGCTGGCGATGAGCTGAGATTCGAGATTTCGAATGGTTACGACAATTACAACATCGAGGTTTACGCTACGCAAGGCAATTTCTCAGCCGATGAAATGGTGGTCAGCACCCAAAGCCCCTATCCCAATCCGGCCAGTATGATGGTTTCCATCCCTTATACCTTTGATGGGAAGTCGGCTGAAATGCATATCTATGACTCCCGAGGCGTTTTGATGGATACCAAGGCCCTCGATTCCGATGCCGAATGGATTGACATCAATGTGAGCAATTACCGCCCGGGTATCTACATTTATGAGTACAATGGGGTGAGCAACAAGTTTGTGGTGAGGTAGTATGGGAATGAAAAAGTTGTAATCAAATCATGTAACCGATTGAAAATCAATAACGAGTTCTTCAAAAAGTTTGTAATGTGCTGAAAAGTTGCAAAAACAGCGGATATTTACAATACTTTTGCAGAACAATTCATTGGAGAAACGACTAGGAAATCCATTGAGCAATAAACCATAAAAACCTGCGTTATAATAACGAAATTGAAAACAGAGTTAAGTTAATCCATTTATTAACCTAAAAACTACCAACAATGAAGAAAGTAATCTTATCGTTAGTCATGCTTCTCATGGCAACGAGTATGTTCGCACAAGAAAAGGATGTTCCCAACCCTGCCAAGGTTCGCGTCCCCAGTGGCTACCAAGGCTTCATCGAACAAGGGAACACCTGGCATTTCGACAAGAATATGCCCAATAGCATCAGCCTGTCAACCACCCATGGCTTTTATTTCAATGGACATATCTATGCCGGTATCGGCTTGGGTGTCGACTTCAACAACGACCGCGCCTTGGTGCCTTTCTACACCAATCTGCGTTACCAGTTCAACAACACTAGGGTGGTGAGCCCCATCATCAGCCTGCGTCTTGGTTCATACGTCGGCGATGGTTTGGGCGCCTATGGCGACCTTGCCTTTGGCGTGCGTTTTGCCTCCAAGCGCGACTTTGCCATCAGCGCTATGGTGGCCGGTACCTATTACGACAAGATCAATGAGAGTTATTATGATGGATATCATCATACCCAAGAAGCCCGCCAAATCAGTCCTTCTGGCATCTCTTTGCGCATCGGCATCGAGTGGTAATAGCAACCTTTTAAACTAAAACAAAGCCCGAGAAGTGATTCTTGGGCTTTTTTCGTGTTAGGAACACCAAATTCAAAGAAAATGTCTATTTTTGCGTTTTCAAAGCAAGTGTTCTCGATTCGCGAACAGAGAACACTTAACTATAAATAATTGATATATAATATGATGTTGCCACAAGATATTGTAGTTTTATTAAAAAAAATGACCACTCAAGGGAAGTCGATGTCCTGTCGTGGATTAGCTGATTCGTTGGGCATGAGTGCGTCAAATGTGAGCAAGAGTTTAGAGCGTTGTAAGAAAGCGCAATTGATCGACCGCCATAAAAAAAAGGTGAATGTGTTGGCTTTGCAAGAGTTTTTGATTCATGGCATCGCATACGTGTTTCCTGTTGAAGCAGGGCGTGTCGGTCGGGGAGTGCCTACTTATGTGAGCGCTGCGCCCATCAGTGATGCAATCAGCAATGGTGCTGAGAGTTATGTGTGGCATTACGTAAGAGGAAACGCACGAGGTCAACACATCGAGCCGCTTTATCCCTCCGTGCCAGAAGCAGCTATGCGCGATGAGGAACTTTACCAATTGTTGGTAATTGTGGATGCTTTGCGCATGGGTCGAGCAAGAGAAAAAAGTATTGCTATTGAAGAACTGACCAAAAGAATGAATTGCTATGCCGAAAACCAATAATGAACGCCTCCAAGAAATTGCAGAGGCGATGCAAGACTTGAACGATAGGCTTGTTTATGTCGGCGGAGCAATGGCAGGCTTGTATGCGACCGACCCTACTGCCACAGAGCCACGGACTACCACTGACGTGGATTGTGTTGTAGACTCCACTTCCTACAAGGAACATACGGCTTTTGAGGAACTGCTCCGTGAAAAGCATTTCCAAAACGACCAAACACCCAATGCTCCTCTTTGTCGATGGCTGTTCAATGGCGAAAAGGTGGATGTGATGTCGATGAATGAGGATGTTCTATCGTTTGGTAATCAATGGTATCGACCTGGGTTTGCCAAACGTGAGCCTTGTATTTTGCCTTCAGGAAAAACCATTTATCGCCTTACCGTGACATATTACGTGGCAACGAAAATTGACGCGTTGCTTTCGCGAGGGGGAGATGATTGGAGAGGGGCAAAAGACTTTGAGGATTTGGTGTATGTCCTTAATTATTGTGCGGATTTCATTGATCGATTCAAGGCGGAAGACAAACATGTCCAATCTTTTGTCTCTGAGCAGTTTGCTAAGATGTTATGCAGGCCAAATATTGCTGAAGAATTAGAATGTGCTATCTCATCCGATGAGATTGAGCGCACGGATTTGGTGTTGGAAACCATGAAAAGCATTGCTGAGTACAAGCCGCAATCACTGCGAATACAATATGTCAGCGACTTGCATCTTGAGTTTCCGCAGAATAGGAAATGGCTTGAGGAACATCCTTTGGAGGTGACAGGAGATGTTTTACTTGTTGCGGGCGATACAGCCTATCTCGACCTGCCGGATTCAGGGCAGGACACTTACTCGCAATACTCCTTTTGGGATTGGGCGTCAGAGCATTATCAAAAGGTGATTGTTTGCTTTGGCAATCACGACTTTTATGGCTATTACGATCTTTCCACTATGCAAGATGGATATTGCAAGCAGATTCGCTCTAACATCCACGCCTATTACAATAACGTGGTGCATTTAGGAGATATTGACATCGTTGTTTCCACTCTTTGGTCATATATTGAGCCGTACAATGTTTACTTGACAGAGCGAGGGGTGAGCGATTTCTATAGAATCAGATATAAGGGACATCGCCTCAATGCAGATAACTTCAATCACGAACATGACCGTTGCTTGCAGTTTGTGAAACATGCGGTTGCCGAGAGCAAGGCTAGAACGAAAATTGTGCTTACCCATCATGTGCCGACGCAACTTTGTACGGCAGAAGAGTTTCGCGACAGCAACATCAATGGCGCTTTTACTGTGGAATTGGGTGAATATATTGCTGATTCTGGTATCGACTATTGGATCTACGGCCATTCTCATCGTAATATCGATGCGCAGATAGGCAAAACAAAAATCACATCCAATCAGTTGGGTTACATCTCACAAGGAGAACACTTTGCCAACGGATTCGATTCGAAAAAAATGTTCGAAATATAGGCTTGTCTAGGTAATTTGATTACATAATAAAACAAGGCTGCCGCAACCGCGACAGCCTCATTCATCATTCTTCATTCTTCATTGACTCCGTCGAATGCTTAGCATTTCAGCATTCCGCATTCTTACTTAAACGCGTTCTCGCTCAAGCCCTTGCCACTCAAGGCCAAATCCTTCATGTAGCCAGGCACCTCCTTGCCGAGGTACTTGTCCACATACAGCTTGGCGAGGTACTGGCCGAGCATGAAGCCGTGGCCGCGCAATCCGGTGAGGATACCGACCTCCGGGTCGACGATGTAACGCGGCTCGGTGTAACGACCAGCCCAGCAAGCCAAGAAGCTCACTTCGCCCAAGTTGGGAATCCACTCGGCGAAGACCTCGGAGACGATCTCCAAGAACTCCTTGCTGTTGTACTTGATGTTCTGGCGTGCCTCGTAAGCGTCGGTGTCGGGGCTGGCGCAGCCGATGATCTGGCCGGTGTGGGCCCACTGCTGTCCGTAGACGGCGCTGAAGCCTTTGTAGTGACGGCGGTCGATGATCATGTCGAGCGGGCCACCATTGGGTCCCATCATGGGCAGACGGCGCGTGATGAAGGCCTGGTGCTTCACGGGATAGAGACCAGTGTCGAGGCCCAACATGTCGTTGAACTTCTCGGCACCCCAACCCATCGCATTGACGAAGTGGTCGCAGGTGTACTCGATGAATTCGCCCTCGTGGGTGCGCACCAAGGTGACATAGTGCCCACCGACCTTCTGCACATGGAGTAGCTCGCAGTCCTCGAAGTAGCGACCCCCTTGTTGCACACCGATCCAACGGATGTAGTCGATGACGCGGCCAGGCGTGGCCTGCCAGCAGTCGCGGGTGATGAGGGCGTGGCTGTAGGTGTCCTTGCTGTCGTCCCACAGCGGCGAAATCTCCTTCTTGAAGTCCTTGCGTTCAATCATGTAGGCGTCACTCCAAGCGCGAGAGGCATCGAGAGAGTTGTAGGTGGCCTCATCGTGTACCAAGTTGACATAGTGCGTCAGGTGGTAGTTGATGTTGTGCTCGGCCTGCATCTTCTTGAAGATTTCGTGGTTGTGAACGGCGATGTCGGCGATGTCGGGGTTGGAGAAGGCCGGACGACCGCCACCGATGCAACGCCACGAAGCGCCACGGCTGTAGTTGATCATCACGGGCTTCTTGCCGGCTTCAGAGAAGTAACGGAACAAGGCGCTACCCGCGATACCGCCACCCGCGATGAACACCTCAACCTGCTCTTTCTTCACGCCGTTCATTTCGGGGAAGATGAAGGTTTCTTTGGTGTGCGGATTGTAGAGGTCGCCAAGGCTGACTTGGTTCGACAGCGGGGCACGTGGTGTGGCGTCGCCCACCAATTCGATGCCATAGGAACGCAAGATCTGACGGGCACGAGGGATACAACGCTTGCCGCGGCACGGCCCCATACCCATGCGAGTGATGTGCTTCAGCTCATCCACGGAGATGGTCTTGCGGTTGCCGATGACGCGCAACACACGGTCGAGTTTGATATCCTCGCAATGGCAGACGTAGGTCTCGCTCTCGCCTTCGGCCAATTTCTTGGGCGAAATCGGTGTGGTGAGTTCCTTGTTGGCGTTGTAACGGTCTTTCAGGATGAAGCCCTTGACATCGGTCAACTCGAACACTCTGCTGGCCTCGCCAGAGGGACGTGAAGAGCGGGCTTTCACGCGAGCCACATTGGTCTTGTTCGACTTCTTGAGGATCTTTTCGATGACGCCTTCGCCAATCTTTTGGCCGTCGTTGTCGACGAGATAGACCTCTGCGCCTTCTTGTGCTTCATATTCGATGGGCAGGAAGCAGGTCGACTTCTGAACGTCGTAGCCGAAGATGGCCAGACCTGGGCAGCTGGAGACGCACAGCATACAGCCGATGCACTTGTTGTAGTCGATGGTCGGCGTGCTGCTGGTGGACGGCTTGGTGATGGTGCCTTGCGGGCAGCTGAACGAGCAGGGGTTGCAGGCGAAGCCGTAGAGGCAGTCGGCCTGCACGAAAGCCTTCTGCATCATGCGCTCGGGCGTGGGCAGGTTGGGCTTCTCAAGGAGACGCACAGGATGCTGTTGCGAGTCGATATATTGTCTTGAAATCTCAAGGTAATCGTCGTAGTTGAAGCGAACGCCGATGGCTTGGGCCACCTCGTATGCGACTTGTTTGCCACGCAGCACGGCACTGGTGCCTTCGCCGATACGGATGGCGTCGCCGGCACCGTAAGTGTTGAGGCCGAAGACTTCGCGGCCTTTCACCAACAGTTGGTTGTCGGGGATGAGGCCGGTGCAGATGTTGATGATGTCGATGTCATCAATGACTTGTTCAGTACCAGGGATGGCCTTGAAGTTCTCACACTTGGCGATGACGGCGCCCGTGATGCCGGTGTAGTCGGCGTTGGGGATGGCGCGCACTAGGACGTAGCTGGTCATGATCGGGATGCCAAGACGGCGCACACGGTTGGCCTGCACGGGGAAGCCGCCCTCGCGGGGCATGGCCTCGATGATGGCCTTGATGGTGGCACCAGCCTGCATGCCTTGATATGAAGTCAGGTAGCCGATGTTGCCTGCACCCACGGTGAGGACTTTCTTACCCAACAAGGTGTGCTCTTGGTTCATCATCTTCTGGAACACGGCGGCGGTATAAACGCCTGGCACATCATCGTTCTCGAAGGTTGGCATGAATGGCACGGCACCCGTGGCGACCACGAGGTGTTGTGCGTCGATGTAGCCAATCTCGCCAGTGACGATGTTCTTGATGGCCACGCGACCGCCTTCAAGCAGGTCCCAAACGGTGTTGTTCAGCAGGATGCCTTCGTGGTTGTCGCCAGCCAGGGTCTTGGCGATGTCGAAGCCACGCATGCCGCCGAATTTCTTTTCTTTCTCGAAGAAGAAGAATTGGTGGGTCTGCATGTTGAACTGACCACCGATGTTGGCGTTGTTGTCGACAACGATGTTGCTGATGCCGAAGGCGTTGAGTTGCTCACGGCAGGCGAGACCAGCGGGTCCGGCACCGATGATGGCGACCTGGGTCTTGTAGACCTTCACCTCACGGGGCTGTTGCTCCTTGGGCTCGGGAAGGATGGTGTCCTCCTTGTCGATGCGGCGCACTTCCTTGACACCGTCGACTTTGGTGATGCAGATACGGCGGATCTTGCCATCGACCAGCATCTCGCAGGCACCGCATTTGCCGATACCGCAGTTGAGGCTTCGGTTGCGGCCGTCGAGCGAGTGGCTGTGGACGGGATAACCGGCTTGGTGAAGGGCGGCGGCGATGGTTTTGCCGCGCTGACCTTTGACGGTCTTGCCTTCATATTGGAATTCCACAAGGTCTTCCTGCGGGATGTCCAAGATGGGGTGTTTCTCGATTTTGTACATATAGAATGTGATTTTGAGTCTTAAAATGCGGGCGCAAATTTAGGAAAAACAAAGAAAGGTTATTCCTTTTAACTGATTTTTTGAAAAAAATGTCAGAACAAAGGTCCCTGAGCCTGCGGTCCCTGAGGCAAATCGAAGGGTCGAAGGGCCGACTAAAAGGAACGGTGCTTCGATACTTCGACGGGCTCAGTACTCAGCAACCTGCATTTTTAACCCAATACAAACTGCATCGTGCTTCTACTTCCTTGCTTCACCAAAACCTTCTTTCCCTTGATGAAGTCGCTTTCCAAGCCGTCTTGGTAATGGCGAATGGTGAACAATTGCAGCCCGTCGTTGTACTTGACACTGAAACTGTCTTTGAGGTTGGCTCTCAGCTGTTTCAGCTTCTGCTCGTTGCTGTCGAAACAGAACGAGAGCATCAGCGCAGAAGTTTGGATCATGTTCGCGTGGATGTTGAGGTCGGCGCAGACTTCGAAGATGGTCTTCAGGTTGCGTTCATCCATGAAAGAGTAGTCGCGGGGAGAGATGGAGACCAGCGTTTGGTTGTCCTTGATGATGTAGGAGGGAATGGTTTCGTCGTTTTTCCTATGGCCGCCGTCGATGAGCGAAGGCTCGTGGTCGGGATGGAGGAACGACTGTACTTTGAGTGTTATCCCCTTGTTTTGCAACGGTTTGATGGTTTTTGGGTGGATGATGGTCGCACCGTAGAAGGCCAACTCGATGGCTTCGGAGTAGGGGATATGCGGCAGTTGAACCGTTTTGGTGAAGCGTTTCGGGTCGGCATTGAGAAGGCCGTCCACGTCCTTCCAGATGGTGACCTCTTCAGCGTCCAAGCAATTGGCAAAGATGGCTGCGGTGAAGTCGGAACCTTCACGCCCTAGGGTGACGCTATGTTTGCCGTCGGCCGTGCCTCCGATGAAGCCCTGCGTCAGGCATACGATACCCCGAATATGATCTTCATTCAACTTATTGATTCTGAGTCTTGTTTCATCCCAATCAGGGTTGGCGGCGCGGTAGTGAGCCTCATCGTCGGCGATGACATATTGGCGCGCATCGAGCCAACGTGTCGGGATGTCACATTTGTTGAGGTATTCGTGAATGATGCTGGTTGAAATGAGTTCGCCGTAGCACACGGTTTGGTCGTATTGGTAGTCGTAGGGCGTGTCGGTCTTTTGCAATTTTTCCCAAAGCTCGATGAAAAGTCCGGCGATGTTTTCGTCGAAGCGAGGGTCGGTGTTACCATCGAACAGGCCTTGGATGATGCCGTCGTGATAGGCGATGACCTCATGCAGGGCATCCATGCCAAGGTTGCCGTCGTGTTCGCGGAAGTCGGCCAATGCTTTTTCGAGTGCATTGGTCGTCTTGCCCATGGCGGAGACCACCAACATGATGTCCTCATCCTTGTGCTGGTTGACAATTTGTGCCAAATTGCGCACGGCCTGGGCATCCTTCACCGATGCGCCACCGAATTTATAGACTTTCTTGATCATTGGGTTCTTGTTTTGATGGTGCAAAAGTAAAAAAGTTTCTGTAATTGATTATGCCGTTGTCCGGATTGAAGTCGTTGGTATCCCCATCGTATATCACTTGAGTTGAAACGACTTGATTGCCAAGTAGTTCTTTGATGTATTTTAGGTTGTTATAAAAAGAGGTGTCGTATCGTTGTGCCGATTTTACCTCGAAAGCCTTCAATTGGTTGCCTTCAACCAGAATGATGTCCACTTCCCTTTGCGATTTGTCGCGATAAAAAAACAGGTTGCTCGTGTTGCCCGTATTGAAGCAGCGTTTGAGCATTTCTGTTACTATCATATTTTCAAATAAGGCTCCCTTAAGCGGATGGCTTTCAATTTGTTTCGCATCTGTTATGCCTAATAGCAAGCAAGCCAATCCTACGTCGTAAAAATAGATTTTCGGCGTTTTTGTTAGGCGTTTTCCGATGTTGGTATAGTAGGGCAAGAGCCGGAATACCGTGTATGAAGTCTCCAATACTCTCAACCATTCCTTGATGGTGACACTGCTGACCCCGATTTCGTTGCTCAAGGCCGATGCATTGAATTCATTTCCAACACGTCCTGCACACAATACCAAGAAATGCTGGAACAATTGCAGGTCCTTCACATTGATGATTTGGCGCACGTCGCGCTGCAAATAGGTCGAGACATAATTCTCGTAAATGTCCTTGGGTGATTTTTTGTCGCCCCAAACACCCGGGAAAAAGCCTCGAAACAACAACTCCTCCGTTGAATAATTGTGGACTTCTTCTCCTAATTCGTTGATTGACAAAGGTAATAGGCGAACAACTGCCACTCGTCCTGCCAACGATTGTGTGATGTTTTGCATCATCAGGAAATCGCTACTTCCTGACAGGACAAACCGCCGCGACTTGTCGTTATCCGCCCATATTTGAATGTAAGAGAAGAGTTCTGGAAGGTATTGCGCCTCATCGAAGATAAGGCCATTGGGGTGATACTTGATGAAAGCGTCGATGTTGTCGGCCACGCGGCTTCGTGTGGGCAAGTGTTCTAGGTTGACGTAATCGTAATTCGGGAACGCCATTTTGCACAGCGTTGTCTTGCCAGATTGACGCGGCCCAGTCACCGAAATCACCGACCATTGCTTTGAAAGGCGCAATAACTCTTTATGTAATTCTCTGTTGTACATTTTGTTATTATACAATTGGACAATATTAAAGTTGAACCTTAAATTTGGACAAAATTACAAAGATTTCCCAAACTGCAAGGATTTCCCCGAAAAAAAAACACCCGTTTTTTCATTATCATCGTAAAACCACTATCTTTACACCTGCGATTTGCGAATCTTTTTCAAAAACCATATTTATTTCCAAAAAAAATCGTATTATTGCAGACTGAAATAGAAAGGAGAAGAAATGGCTACTTACACAGTGACTATCAACGAAAGGACAAATGCGGGAAGACAACTTTTGAATTACCTTTTAGGCTTGGGCCTGATTAAGGATAAGGTGACCGAAAGGAAAAAAACTGGTATTGAGGAGGCAGAAGATGATATTAAGGCTGGGCGTGTATATACTGCCACAAGTGCTGCTGATTTGTTCAATCAATTGATGAAAGACTGATGTTTACCATTAAGTACACCAAGTCTTTTGTGAAAGACTTCAAGCGCTGTAGGCAACGTGGTTATGAAATGGAAGCGTTAAGCGAGGTGATGCAGTTGCTTGAAAGGATGGTGGCTTGCCTCCCAAATATAAACCACATAAACTCTCGGGTAAGTTCAATCACCGTTGGGAATGTCACATCAAGCCTGATTGGTTGTTGGTTTGGGACAAGAATGATACCGAACTGACAATGCTGTTGATGCGAACAGGCACACATTCCGATATTTTTGGATAAACAAAAAATTCCTATATTTGCACCGTTAAAACACAACAAACACAGAAATAGAAATATAACACATAAATAGACATACACAGAGCTGACGCTCTTATTCTCCAAGTAAAAATTCTGGTAAAATTTTGAGATGAGAATAAGTTTGCGAAGGTTCTCGCCCACGGGCGAGGATTGTTTCATACTTATTTATCTCGCAGGTTTACCAGAGCCTTTACTTGAAATAAGCTTCAAAGGACAATTCCGCCCTCTTTTGTTTCTCGGAGTTTCCTTGCTTATGACGATAATGGGCGTTTCAGCGAAAATGTCAGGAAACTAACCTAATTATCAATCAATAACAAATTAAAAAAGAAAGGAAAACAAATTATGAAAAAGTTATTCTTTATGACATTGCTATTATGCGGCATTTTGACGTTTACGAATGCACAAAACTATTTGGTGGTTAACGTGTCAGATTGTCCTTTTGAAAATTACTATTGCGTTAATGATTATGATGGTGTGGTTGTATATGCTGATGTCAATTATGGTCATAATTGGATTAATGTCCCTGGTACTCCAATTGATTATATTTATGATGTAGATTCCGTGTTTTTCGAAATTTCATTAAGCAATACAGATCTTTTTAAGGATTATCATGTAACGTATCACTCTTGGAGTGATGAGGGGTATACTTATGACCGTGATTTTTATTTGTCTTTTTTCCCCTCAGAGATACCATATATGCCTTTCTCAGATTCATTTATATGGAAACGAACAGGAGATGAAATCTACATAGGTGTTGATCAAAGCTTTTATTATTACAATATTTATGATTTTATTTGGTCTAACGGCTATACAAGTACTTGGATTAATGTAACGGAACCGGGTGTTTATAGTGTTACTATTACTGATAGAGCTGGCTGCGCCAATGAAACCTATAGTATCCAAGTCCGCGACAATGTGGAACTCTACCGAGCCACGGTGGATTTGGAAACCAACCTAAACAAAACCACTTGGCAAGTTACCGAAGCCCAAGCCGAATACATTGGCGAGGTGAAGGTTTATCGCGATGGTTTGCTCGTAGGTACTGCACCTTACGAACAAGGCTACTTCATGGATGCCATTGGCAGTGACAATGCCGCGAGAAACTATCGCATCGTAGGTGTCAGCATCGAAGGCGAGGATTGCCCCATCGAAAGTTATGAGAAAGGCACCATCCACACCACCTACTACCAAGACGTGAATAACAACCTCAACATGACATGGAACATCCCCTACGTTGAGGAAGGTGCTAATGGAACGCTTACCTACTTTCAAATCTGCAAATACGATCCCAACACGGGCGAAATCACCGTGGTCGACCAAGTCAATGCCTCCATCACTGACTACACCTGCGGTGTGAACCAGTTCGATGGTGGCTATGCCGTCATCGCTGCCGTGTTCAATAATGGAAAGGGCATGGAGGAATTGTCTTTCTCCAACCTCACTACTGACATTCTTGGCATTGAGGAGGACGGCCATTCGACAGGCTCAGGGATCTTTACCGTTTATCCCAATCCCGTCAAAGACTGCGTGACCATTGAAGGCACGGGCAAGGCAATCATCACAAATGCCCTTGGGCAGACCATTCTCACGAAAGAAATCGATGGTAAGGAAACCATCGAATTGCCGCGAGGGATGTATTTCGTGAAAATGAATGGCGTGACGCGGAAAATCGTGGTGGAATAACCATGTTTGTTTGTAGGGCTGTCACATCGTGGCAGCCGCACATCGTGGCAACCGATGCAACGAAACGACAATGCGGCTGCCGTGCTACGACAGCCCTACAATCCGCCGTGGTACGACAGCCCAACAAATCCTCCTGCTGAAATCTAACAGCAGGAGGATTTTTCTGTCTTCAAACCGCAATAAATTTATTAAATAGGAGTTATTAACCCGAAAAACGGCTATTTTTGCACGCTTTTTGACGGAGGCGGCGCGAAAGAAAATGCGACTTGTTGACAGATTTTTTCTGTCCCGTGTCTCGCGTCCCGAGTTCCCGCGTCAACAAACAACAATTCAACGATTAAACAAACAACAATTCAACATACAATGATAGAAACTGACATTCGTGAACTGAACGAAAAAATCCAACGTGAGAGTCAATTCCTCGACCTCATCAACCTCGAAATGAACAAGGTCATCGTCGGACAGAAACAGATGACGGAACGCCTTTTGATTGGCCTACTGGCCAACGGACATATCCTTCTCGAAGGTGTGCCTGGCCTGGCCAAGACCCTGGCCATCAAGTCGATGGCAAGTGCCATCGATGCCGACTTCGCCCGTATCCAATTCACCCCTGACTTGTTGCCTGCTGACCTCATCGGTACGCTGATCTACAGCCAGAAGAAGGAGGAATTTGTGGTGCGCCGCGGCCCCATCTTCGCCAACTTCGTCCTCGCTGATGAAATCAACCGTTCTCCCGCCAAGGTGCAGAGTGCATTGCTCGAAGCCATGCAGGAGCATCAGGTGACCATCGGCGATGAGACCTTCAAGTTGCCGGATCCTTTCCTTGTCATGGCTACCCAAAACCCCATCGAACAGGAAGGTACCTATCCGTTGCCCGAAGCTCAGGTGGACCGTTTCATGCTGAAGGTGGTCATCAACTACCCCAAGAAGGAAGAGGAGAAACTGATTCTGCGCCAGCAGATTGCCAGCACTGGTGCGAAAATCAATGCCGTGGTGAAGCCTGAGGATATCATCCGCGCCCGCGAGGTGTGCCGCGAAATCTATCTCGATGAGAAGATTGAGAACTACATCACCGACATTGTCTTCGCCTCACGTTATCCCTCTGACTACAAGCTGAAGAAGTTCGCAAATATGATTAGCTATGGCGGTTCGCCGCGTGCCACCATCAACCTGGCTTTGGCAGCCAAGGCCTATGCCTTCATCAAGCACCGTGGCTATGTCATCCCCGAGGACATCCGTGCCGTGGCTCCCGATGTGTTGCGCCACCGTATTGGCTTGACCTATGAGGCTGAAGCTGAGAATATTACTACCGAAGAAATCATCAACGAAATCCTAAATACCATCGAGGTGCCGTAATGCTTAGTCCCGTAGGGATGACAGCAATGTAGGCTGGCGGTGTAAACCCTGCCGAAAAACGGCGAACGGGGTGTAAACCCCATGCCGAAAAAAAGAAAAAATGATGGTTTAAAATATGGAATCAACAGAAATATTCAAAAAGGTCCGAAAAATCGAAATCAAGACGCGAGGCCTCTCGAACCACATCTTCTCGGGGCAGTACCACAGCGCCTTCAAGGGGCGTGGTATGACCTTCAGCGAGGTGCGCGAGTATGAGTACGGCGACGACATCCGCAACATCGACTGGAACGTCACCGCCCGCTTCAACAAGCCTTTCGTCAAGATCTTCGAGGAAGAGCGTGAGATGACGGTGATGCTGCTCATTGACGTGTCGGGTTCCAACGACTTTGGCTCACAAACACAGTCGAAGCGTGACCTGACTGCCGAATTGGCAGCCGTCTTGGCGTTTTCTGCCATCCAGAACAACGACAAGGTGGGCGTGATTTTCTTCAGCAGCAAGATTGAGAAGTTCATTCCGCCCAAGAAAGGCAGTTCGCATATCCTGCGCATCATCCGCGAGATCGTCGACTTCAAGCCGACGGAACGCGGCACCGACATCGGCGAGGGCCTGCGTTTCCTGACCTCGGCCATCAAGCGCCGTACCACAGCCTTCCTTATTTCCGACTTCATGACGGACAAGAGCTTCGAGAAAGAGATGCAGATTGCTGCTAATAAGCATGATCTCGTCGCCTTGCGCATCACCGATCGCCGCGAAATGGACATTCCCAAGGTGGGTCTGGTGAAGTTCCGCGACTCGGAGACAGGCAAGGAACGCTGGGTGGATACCTCGAGTCGCGCTTGGCACAACGCCTACCAACAGATGATACAGTACAAATCGTTGGAACTGAATCGCGAGTTTACCAAACACGGTATCGACAACTCGCTGATTTACACCGATGAAGACTATGTGAGACCTTTGATGCAACTCTTTAAGAAAAGGGAGGCAAGAAGATGAAGAAATATGTTTTGTTTTTGATGGCGACATTCGCCTTGCTCGGTGGCCTTAAGGCACAAAATGTGGAGGTGGAAGGCAAGGTGGAAAGCACAGATGTGCAGGTAGGAAAGCCTTTCACACTTGACTTGAGTCTCAAGGTGCCCTATGGCTGGTTTGTGGAATGGAACGATTTCGCTACCGACACGCTCTCGGAGCAGCTCGACATCATCAAGCGCAGCGAGGTTGAACGCACCGCCGATGCCGACAGCAATGTCATCGTGAAGCAGCAATTGACCCTGATGACCTTCGATACAGGTCAAGTCCAAGTGCCACCTGTTGGCCTCACCTACGCTCGCTCATTTGATGACCCGGACCGCCTGAAGGCCTATACGGATCCTATCAAACTCTATTCGACCACGATGTCGGTCGACACCACTATGACTTACAAGCCTATTGTGGAGCCCATCGATGCACCAGTGAAGTTTAAAGAGGTGTTCCCTTGGATTCTCGGTGCGTTGCTGCTGGTCATATTGGTCATCGGCATTTGGTATTGGAGGAAGCATCGTAAGCCCAAGGTTGATGTCGATGGCAATATTGTGCGTGGACCTGTTATCCCGCCTTATGACAAGGCCGTTGGCGACTTGAAGAAGTTGCGTGAAGAAAAGATTTGGCAATCGGGTAAGGTGAAGGAGTATTTCTCCTCGCTTACAGATATCGCCCGCGAGTACATCGAAGGTCAGTTTGGTGTGAATGCCATCGAAATGACTACCGATGACATCTTGGAGGAAGTCAAGCCATTGCATTTCCCGAAGGAAACCTTTGACAAGCTGAAAGATACTTTGGAGATTGCCGACTTGGTGAAGTTCGCCAAGTACTCGGCTTCGACCCTCGAGAGCGATACCGCCTTGAATAGTATGACGGACTTTGTCAACGAGAGTTATGCACAATATCAAGCCACAATGTCACCATCTGCGTCTTCGCAGATGGAAGGTGCTGACCGCGAGACGCAGCCGGCGACAATAAAGGAGGAGGTGACAAATGTTTGAAAACATTGAATTTGCGAATCCCAAGCTGCTGTGGCTCTTGCTCTTGGTGCCGTTAGCTATCATTTGGTATATCCTGCGCCACAAGAAACAGGAAGCTTCGGTGACCTTCTCCGATTTGAAGGGGATGGTCAAGCTGCCGAGGACATGGAAGGCATGGTTCCGTCATTTGCTCTTTGGCTTAAAGATGGCGGCCTTGGCCTTACTGATTGTGGCTTTGGCACGTCCGCAGAGCTCATCCACCAATTCCACTTCCAACATCGAAGGCATCGACATCGTGATGGCTATGGACGTTTCAGGCTCTATGTTGGCCCGCGACCTCAAACCTGACCGCTTGACCGCCGCCAAGGAAGTTGCCTCCAACTTTGTGAAGGATCGCCCCGGCGACCGTATGGGACTGGTCATCTTCTCGGGCGAGACATTCACCCAAGTGCCGCTGACCACCGACCACGGCGTGATGCTCAATATGTTGGCAGAGATGAAAAACGGCCTCATTGAAGACGGCACCGCCATCGGCGACGGATTGGCCACTGCCATCAGCCGACTGAAAGACAGTGAAGCCATTTCCAAGGTCATCATCCTGCTGACTGACGGTATGAACAATGCCGGTTCTGTTGACCCGTATACGGCTGCTGAAATCGCCAAGCTTTATGGCATCCGTGTCTACACCATCGGCGTGGGCACATACGGTATGGCACCTTATCCTGCAAAGACCCCTTTCGGCACAACCGTTATGCAGCAGATTAAGGTCGAAATCGATGAGAAGCTGCTGACCACCATAGCCAACTCGACGGGTGGTAAGTACTTCCGCGCCAACAATAACAAGAAGTTGGATGAAATCTATCAGGAAATCGACAAGCTGGAGCGCTCCAAGATTGAGGTGACGGAGTTCCGCCGCCTACATGAGGAGTTTTATCCTTTGGTGGCTTGGGCTTTGGCACTGCTTTTGCTCGAGTTCCTCTTGCGCAAAACCATTTTCAGGACTTTAACGGACTAAGACTATGGAAAACGTATTGCGATTCGAACATCCCGAGTACCTTTACTGGTTATTGATCATTCCAGTATTGGTCATCATCTATATCCTGTTCCGCCTCGGGCAGAAGCGCCGTTTCGAGCGTTTCGCCCATATCGAGATGCGCGAACAGCTGGTTCCGAGTTATTCTTCACGTCGTTCCACCTTCAAGTTTGTCATTTTCCTTCTTGTAATTGCCTGCTCCATTTTGGCCTTGGCCAACTTGCAGAGCGGCAGCAAGATGGAGGAGGTGAAGCGCGAGGGCATCGACCTTTACATCGCCGTCGATGTGTCCAACTCAATGAATGCGGAGGACATTGTTCCGAGCCGAATGGAACGCTCTAAGCAGGCCATCAACAAGCTCATCAGCGAGATGCGCGGCGACCGTCTCGGCATTATTGTGTTCGCCGACAAGGCATACGTGCAGTTGCCCATCACTACCGACTATTCGGCAGCGAGGATGTTCCTCTCGACCGTCAACACGAGTCTTGTGGCATCGCAGGGTACGGCCATCGCCGAGGCTATTAACTTGGCGCTGAAGTCATTCCCCGATGAGGCGCACAGCCGTGCCATTATCATCATTTCAGATGGTGAAGACCACGAGAACGACGCGGCACTGAAGGCCGCACAAGAGGCAGCCAAGCAAGGCGTACATATCTATACCATCGGTATGGGTCTCGCTGAAGGTGCTCCTATCCCGCTGTACAATCAATATGGCCATCAAACTGGGTATCGGAAAGATAATCAGGGTAACACTATTATCACCCGCCTTGATGAACAGATGCTGCAAAAGATTGCCTCGGCAGGCAATGGCCTTTATGTGCGTGCCAGCAATTCAAATGTGGGTTTGGAGAAGATTTACGATGACATTAGTAAGTTGGACAAAACGGAGATTGATGCCAAGGTCTTCACCGACTATGAAGACCAGTTCCAATGGTTTGTGGCAGTTGCCATCATCCTTTTGCTAATTGAGATTTTCATTTCATCGGGCAAGAAAGCCTGGGAGAAGAAGTTGAACATTTTTGAGAAGAAAGATGAATAAGCTTGTTAAATATCTGACAATCATAATTTTACTATCTTCAGCTTTGGCGGTTTCGGCGCAGAACGATGAGAAGGCTATTCGTAAGGGCAACCGACAATACAAGAAGGCGAATTATGCTGAAGCCATTGCCAAATACAAGGAGGTCGTTGAGTTGAGTCCGAACAACACCAAGGCTCGTTTCAATTTGGGTGACGCCTATTATGGCCTGCAACAATACGACAGTGCTTACGCCGCCTTCGAAAAGGTGGTGGAGATGTCGCCTGATGCCAAGCTGAAGTCGGATGCGGTGTTCAATATGGGCAACTGCCTTTTGGCCCAAAACAGGTATTACGATGCTTTTAATATATATAAGGTGTCGCTGAAGTTGAATCCTGAGAACGAAAATGCCTTGTACAACCTAGAGTATTGCCGCGCCCATCTGGTGAAGAGCAAGATTTGGGTGGTGCAGCCCGAACACGGACTGGTCGAGGTCAAGGAGAAAGAGGCTTTCAATGGCCAGCGCATCACAATGACATCGAAACCTGATGCGGATTACGCCTTGTCGCAGTACTATGTGGTGCGGGCCGACAATCAGCAGGTTACGGTGGATGTGAGCGGCAGCAGCTTTGTCATGCCCAAGTTTGATGTGCTGGTTTCGGCTGAGTTCAAACAGGCCCATAAGATCGAAATCGATAAAAACATCAAGAATGGTACGGTAAAGGCTGACCGCAATAAGGCCGTCGAAGGCCAGCAGGTAACCCTTGAGGCACAAGGCGAAAACGACTTTGTGCTCGACAAGTTCATCGTGTATCGTACGGGCAACCGCAACGACACGGTGCCAGTCAACAAGACGACCTTCCAGATGCCCAACTTTGATGTGACGGTGAGCGCTACCTTCCGCAATGCATTGAGAGTCAGTGTTGATAGCGTTGCCAATGGCTCCATCCAGGTGACTGACAGTTTGGTCAAGCCAGGCGATAATGTCGGCATCATCGTGCGTCCCGACAAGGGCTACCAGTTGGGTGACCTGCGGGTGGTCAGCGACAGGGATGCCAGCGAATCGGCTCCTGTATCCGACGACAATATGTTCCAGATGCTTGACACCGATGTGACGGTGAAGGCCGATTTTGTGGAAGCCACTGATTACTACAAAGTGGAGGCAGATTCGGCCATTGAAGGTGGTCATGTGCTATTGGACCAGACCGAGGCAACACGCCGCGAGACGGTGAAGTTGGATAATGCCCCTGAACCAGGCTACCAATTCAAGGAATATGTCATCCATCAGGTGGGTGATACCGCCGTGAAGGTGCAGCCATTGGGCAACTTCTTCACTATGCCCGACTTCGATGTGGAGGTCTCTGCCGTCTTCGAGAAGAGCGAAGGGGAGAACCAAGACCAGCAACAACAGCAGCAGGACCAGCAGCAAGACCAACAAGACCAAGAACAACAGCAGGATCAGCAGAACCAAGACCAGCAACAGCAGCAACAAAACCAACAGCAGCAAAATCAGCAAATGTCGAAGGAAGATGCCCAGCGTATGCTTGATGCTCTTGAAAACCAAGAAAAGAAGACCATGGAGAAGGTCAACGAACAAAAAGTCCGTCAACAACCTAAGAAGAAAAGCGATAAAGATTGGTAATTATGAATAAACGAATCATTTTGTTATTGATGCTATGCCCCTTGTGGCTTTGGGCGCAAGACACACCTACTTTGACTGTCTCAACCAAGAAACAGGTCTTCGTGGGTGAGCGTTTCCAAGTGGTGTTTGAGTCCAATGCGGAGGGACGGAATTTTCAGGCGCCCTCGTTTGAAGGCTTCAACGTGGTGGGTGGCCCGTTCACTTCAACTAGTTCAAGCATTCAGGTGGTCAATGGCTCGATATCACGTACTACCCGCAACTCCTATACATTTGCTTTGCAGGCTATTCAGGAAGGCACTTACCGTATCGGTTCTGCCTCGCTGACGGTTAGCGGAGATAAAGTCAGCAGCGAGCCTTTCGAAATCAAAGTGTTGCCCGATGATGGCAGTCATGCTTATTCGGGTGGTGGTGGCTCATCATCCAATCAGGGCCAGTCGCAGCAAAACACCAACGACCCGCAAGTCAGCGGTAAGGATTTGTTCTTGAGATGTATTCCGTCCAAAAAGTCGGTGTATGTCGGAGAACAGGTTGTGTTGACCTACAAGCTCTATACTAAGGTGCCGGTGTCGTCGGTCTCACTCTCCAAAGTGCCTTCGTATGCTGGCTTCTGGACCAAGGATATCTCCGATAACAGTGGGACATTGAAGCAGTCGAGCGAATATGTCAATGGTATCGAGTACACGACCGCTGAAATCCAGAAGGTGATCATCGTGCCGCAGCGTTCAGGCAAGTTCACCATCGACCCGATGACCATGGAATGCGTTGCACAAATTCGTACCCAACGCAACAACAGCCGCAGTATGGACCCCTTTGATGCATTCTTCAACGATCCCTTCTTCAACCGCAACATCACCAATGTGCAGAAGGAACTATCATCCCAATCCTTCAGTATTGAGGCGAAGAAGCTTCCCGAAGATGCCAAGCCAGCCTCGTTTGCTGGTGCTGTGGGTAACTATAAGTTCACGTCATCAATCGACAAGACGGAACTGAGTACCAATGAAGCCGTTACCCTAACATTAACCGTCTCGGGGTCGGGAAACATTGAGTTGCTGCAAATGCCAGAGCCTGTGTTTCCGCCCGATTTTGAGGTTTATGATCCGAAAATCACGATCTCGACGGATGTCAACTCACAAGGCATGACCGGAACGAAGAAGGCTGAGTATTTAGCCATTCCACGTCGGGCTGGAAGTTTTTCCATTCCACCGGTTGAGTTCTCATACTTCAATCCTGGCTCAGAGTCATATCAAACCTTGTCCTCAGAGCCTTATGAGCTTTCGGTGGTGAAAGGCAAGGAAACCGAGGGAGACGGCGGCGTTTATGCTTCCACTCAGGAAGATATCAAATATTTGGGCAGCGACGTGCGTCACATCATGAACGATGGTGCTCATCTGAAGCCCAAGCATACCTCTTTCTTCGCTTCCTCCACCTATTTTTCCATCCTGTTGGGTCTGTTGGTGGTTTTCGTTATCTTGCTCTTCGTTTTGAAGAAACGCGCCGAGTTGGCCAAAGACACGGCAGCCAACCGCAACCGTAAAGCCGACAAGGTGGCACGCGGTCGTTTGAAAAATGCCTATCAACACCTGAAAGCCAAAGATCAGGATAAGTTCTATGTGGAGATGTCGCAGGCTTTATGGGGCTATATTGCAGACAAGTTGGGCATCGAGCGCTCCAAGCTGTCGATGGATACCGTGAGCGAGACAATGAAGGACAAGAAAGTGCCTGATGAACTGACGCAGCAATTTGTCGACACGCTCAATAGTTGTGAGTTTGCCCGTTTCGCTCCTGGCAGTGCCGAGGAGAAGATGGATGACCTCTACCAGCGCGGCATCGACGTCATATCGAAAGCGGAAAAAGTCTTGTAAACAATGAAAGGAGAAACAACAATGAAAAGATACACCTTATTAATATATATGCTTGCCATCATGGGCTGGGCATTTGGTCAAAACACCGCAGATGAATGGTTCAGCCAAGCCAATGCGGCCTATAATTCAGGCAATTATGAAACAGCGGTGGAACTTTATGAGAAGATCCTTGCCATGGATATGGAGTCGGTTCCTGTGTATTACAACATGGGTAACGCCTACTACAAGATGCGCGAATATCCCATGGCTATTTATTCGTACGAGAAAGCCTTGAAGCTCGACCCTGCGAACGAAGAGGTGCGTACCAACCTTGAAATTGCCAACCTTGCCATTGTGGACAAGATAGAACCTGTTCCCCAGTCGTTTATCGAACGCTGGTGGCGCAGCTTGAGGGCAATGTGCTCGAGCGACCGCTGGGCATGGTGGTCGGTGGCAGCGTTTGCATTACTGCTTGTTTGCCTGTTTATGTTTCTGCGTTCGCGCCGTGTGGGGATGCGCAAATTGGGCTTCTTTATGGGTATCGTTTTCCTCATTGTCTTTGCCCTCTCGGTGGTTTTCGCAGCCCAACTCAAGCATGCCGCCACCACCCAGGATCAAGCCATTGTCATGACCCCTACGGTGACTGTGAAGAGCTCACCAAGCGATGACAGTGTCGACCTCTTTGTTTTGCACGAAGGAGCTAAAGTGTCGGTTTTGGAGTCCTCAAACGGCTGGAATAAGGTTCGAATCGCCAATGGTAGTGTTGGATGGCTTGAAATGGATAAAATGCTTTCTTTCTGACCTTTTCGGGGCATGGAATGAATTTTTTTGAGAAAAAAATGAATTTTTTTTCCTCAAAATGTAATTTCTTTGAAAGAATGTCCTATATTTGCAGACCATATTTATAGTGAAAAAGTGTCAAAACACGTGTAAAAGAAAGAATTAATTAAAATTTCGTGATATGAAAAAGAGATTTTTACCTTTCAGTTTACTTCTGGTAATCATGATCTTAGGTCAGTCAGTGATTGCTGACCAAGGTGGACATTATGTCCCTCGCAAGCAAACCAACAATGCGGAAAGCTTTATGGGCAGTCTCCGCGCCAACCAAAAGACGGGTTTGATCGATCCTGCTGACATGCTTAAGGCTATGCAGGCTCCAGCAACAAGGAATGCTTCCGATGACCCGCTCTATTGGATCAACATGGGTCCTGACAACATGGGTGGTCAGACCACGTCAATTGTGTACGACAATCAAGGTACAGGTGTCGTTTACATCGGCTCCAAAGGTGGTGGCGTGTACAAGTCTTTTAACTATGGCCATACATGGCATCATGTTGGAAACCTCAATTTGATGGTCAGTTGCATGGCTCAGGCTGCCAATGGTGTCATTTATATCGGTACCGGTGACTGCGATGATGCCGCTGTACATAATGGCCTCGACCAGCAAAACTATGAAAACAGCTTTGTAGGCACGGGCCTTTACACCCTTGTTAACGGTGTGTTCGAACAAGTCAAAGCTCCCACTGAAGACTCATGGTTGTATATTAACGATCTTGCTGTCGCTGGTGATAAGGTTTTGGCTGCCACTAATGAAGGCTTGATGTGCTCAAGTGATGGTGGCCGTAACTGGTCGGTTGTCGCTGAAGGCAAAGCCGTTTCCGTAAAGGTCGGTAGCGACAACACTATCGTTGCTGCTGTTGGTGGTCATATCTATGTGGGCCGCGACGTTAACCATTTGGAGGACCACTCCGGTACAACCAATGCTCTGCAAGGCGACAGCCTTCTGCCTCAAGGTGTAGATGGTGGCATGATCGACCTCGCTATTGCTCCATCGGATGCGAACATCATCTATGTCAGCTTTATTGGAACAAATGGCATTCATACTGGCGTTTACGTTTCCAGCGACAAAGGTAAGACTTGGCGTGTGGCTTTTCCTGCTGTTACCACGAATCCGCCTCAAGGCCATAACATTTATGAAAGCCTTGGACTTTATAACCACGGGATCGTTGTTGATCCTGAAAACGCTGAGGTTGTCTATGTGCTCGGTTACAATCTTTGGTCATTGACCGCTACACCTAACAACGGTTTCTATCTGTCTCGCCAATTGACGGGTCAATCGTACTACTATCTGCCGGATTACCTTCATGCTGGCATCCATGCCATGGTCTTCAACCCCAACAATAGCCAAGAATGCTATGTGGGTACCGATGGTGGTGTCTATAAGGCTAATGGCAGATTCACTTTCAGCAATTGCAACCGTAATTATGTGACCACTCGTATGTTCAGTGTGGCCTATTCCGGCAAGGATACCAGAGTTTTGGCTGGTGGTCTCGATCATGGTACGGTGTACATCCCAGGCGAAGCCAATGGCAATAGCTTGGAAACGGGTTACTGGATTAATCCTTCTGGTGATAATTTGGGCTTATTCTCTGAGAGCTCCAGCGCTGGCTCATGCGCCATCTCAGCACTCAATGCCAACACGTTCTTTGTCACTTACAAGGAAGGTGGTATGGCTCGTACCGAGACCGCT
The DNA here is from genome assembly GCA_017428285.1 of Bacteroidales bacterium. The sequence continues at coordinate 33,533 of JAFRRE010000122.1, forward strand.
GGAGAAGACTGGGTGTCATCCAGCTTCACTTCCTATTTTGATAATAATAATTTCTCCTATATTACTTTTATGCCCACCACTTCCTCATTCCGTATGCCAATCCTGCTGCATGAGAACTATAATAACCAACTCAATCCTGAGACCGCTTGGTATTTCAACGAGACAGGTCATCATCAGGATGCAGGAACCACAGTTCAGGTAATGAGTAATAACAACTATCCCTTCGATTATACGTTGACCGCTCCTCTTGCCGCTGGCGACTCTGTCGAAGTACACGATCCCATTACTTCTTATTTCTTTGCCGCTACTACAAACACTTTCATTATGACTCGCACCCCATTGCAGTTTGATAAACAAGCTGAATGGTACCTGTTATCAAGTGATAAAGCTGGTGGCGCTTTTAAAGGAGAACCGCTTTGTATGTCTATTACGTCTGATGGCGACAATATGTTTATTGGCTTCAAGGATGGTAAGTTCTTCCGTGTCTCCAATCTTAATACTGTAGTTGATAGTGAAACGGGTAATTATATCACTCGTCCAGGTAATTCTATTATACTTAACCCCGACTGCTTGGTGACCACCACGCAAATCACTCTTCCCATCGATGGACAATGCGTTACCTCTGTCGCGGTTGACCCACGTGATGGCAACAAGGTTCTCGTTACCTGTGGTAACTATGGTAATGAAGACTATGTGTTCTATAGCACCAATGCTTTGTCTGATGAGCCTACCTTTGTCTCCAAGCAAGGCAACCTGCCCAAGATGCCTGTCTATTCCTCTGTGATTGACATGGAAACTGGCGATGTCATCATCGGTACTGAACGCGGTATCTACAGAACGAAGAACCTCAGCTCCTGGACTTTCGACGGCGAAGCTATGGGTGAGATTCCGGTTATGGAACTCAAACAACAGCGTGCTTATAAAGAAGATGCCATTTCCATAAATCATACTGATGAAGGCGACTTCGTGACCGAGTATCCTGGCGTGAAGAACACGGGCATCATCTATGCCGCCACCTACGGTAGAGGTGTCTTCCGCTGCGAGAACTATAAGAGAGATTTCGCTAGTGTTCCTGAGAATACGACCGATGATAATGTTATCGTGAGCATGTATCCTAACCCGGTCAGCAGCCAAGCCACCCTCAGCTTTGACCTTAAGGAAAGCTGCAACGTGAGCTATCAAGTGTTCGACCTGACTGGCCGTATGGTGATGAACCAGAACATGGGTCGCATGAACGAAGGCGAACATCAAGTCAACATCAATGCCGAGAACCTCAGCTCAGGTTCCTACATCCTGCGTCTCAACCAGGGTGCCAAGAACAACAGCGTGAAGTTTATGGTGTACTAATGTTGTTGGTAGAGACGTTGCGCGCAACGTCTTTTCAAACAATCACAAAAAAGAAAGACAATCTGTAAAGGTTGTCTTTCTTTTTGTATTTTTGCGCTATCATTTTGATTTCTATGAACAGCAAAAGAATCAATAAGGTGTTAGTTGCCAACCGTGGCGAAATTGCAGTTCGTGTAATTAAGACGTTGCGGAAACTGCATATTACCTCTGTCGCGATTTTTGCCGACAATGATACAAATGCCTTGTATCGACGTATGGCTGATGAGGCTTATCCTTTGGGCAATGGAACACTGAAAAACACCTATCTCAATGTCCGCAAAATCATTGATGCAGCCTTGGATTCAGGTGCCGATGCCATCCATCCTGGATATGGTTTCCTCTCAGAAAGCCCCGAACTAGCCGAAGCATGCGAAGCCAACAACTTGATTTTTATAGGCCCTGACGCTCATTCAATGCGATTGATGGGCAACAAGATTGAAGCCCGAAAGATTGCCGTCAAGCATGGCATCCCCGTCACTTTTGGCATGATGGGCAGCCATGAAGAGATTCTTCAGATGGCCGATACATTGCCTTACCCTGTTCTCATCAAGGCGGCAGCCGGTGGTGGCGGCAAAGGCATGCACATTGTTTGGGAAAAGCAAGATTTGAAATCCGAGTTGGAACGTGCCTCGCGTGAGGCTGAGAAGTATTTTGGCGACGGCACGGTCTTCATTGAGCAGTATATTGAAAATCCTCGTCATATCGAGGTGCAGGTTTTGGCCGATCATTTCGGTAATGTGATCCATTTGCATGAACGCGAATGCACCATACAACGCCGCTACCAGAAAATCATTGAGGAATCACCGTCGCCCACGCTGACTGAGGAAAAACGCCAGCAGATTTGTGAGACAGCTGTTAAGCTTTGCAAGGCGATTGGTTACCATAATGCGGGTACGGTGGAGTTTTTGGTGGACAAAGATTTGAATTTCTATTTCTTGGAGATGAACACCCGCATTCAAGTGGAACATCCTGTCACTGAAATGCGTACGGGCATCGACATTGTTGAAGAACAAATTCGCATCGCGAGAGGGAAGGAGATGGGGTGGACACAAGAAGCCATCCAACCGCAAGGTCATGCCATCGAATTGCGTATCTATGCTGAAGACCCGGTCAATGGTTTCCTGCCTACACCAGGCAAGGTGACGGCATATCATGAGCCCCAAGTACGTGGCGCTCGTGTAGACAGTAGCATTGATGGACCTTGTGCAATATCAGAAGCCTACGACCCGATGATTGCCAAGCTGACTTGTCATGCGAAAGACCGTCAGAGTGCCATCGAAACCGCCCGTCGTGCCTTGAAGGAATTCATTATCCAAGGTTTGACCACCAATAAGGCCTACCTTTGGGAGGTGATAAAAAACGATGATTTTATCGAGAATAAGATAGATACGTCGTTTTGTGTCATGCATCAGGATAGCTTGATCAAAGCATTGGAGGATAGCCGAAACGCCCAAAATGTGAATGACATTGTGGCCGCTTTCTTGATGTATGATTTCTGCAAAAAGCACGTCGAACATCATCCTGAAAACGTTTGGGAGGAAATCGGCTATTGGCGTTACCACATGCAGCTCATCGTAGATGTGGAAGGTAAAAAGATACCAGTCAGTATCAGCGCCGCCGAAGCGGGCAAAATTAATGGAACGGTAGGGGAGACACCTTTCGCGGTAGAGTTTATCCAGTATGAGAACCGACAGCTCAAGATCATGCTCAATGGGCGCACCGAGGCCGTTTACTGCTCGGTGAACAATGAACAGAAGACCATCATCAATTTCCATGGCCTCAATTTCACTTGCTATCGTACCGACCAACTGAACGACACCTTGGACTATGCCTGCAAGGAGTCGGTGAACGACAAGTCGCGTTTGGTGTCGCCTATGCCTGGCAAGGTTGTGAAAATCAATATTAAGGAAGGCGATGAGGTGAAGGAAGGAACGATAATGATGGTGGTGGAAGCGATGAAGATGGAAAACAATATCGTTGCCGCTGGAAAAGCCAAGGTGAAGCGGATTTTTGTAGAAGAAGGCCAGATGGTGGATAATAAATTGCAACTTTTAGAGTTGGAATCTTGAATCTTTGAATCTTTAATTTTGAATAATAAATGAACTTCGACCTCACAAAAGAACAGGAAGCCCTCCGCCAGCGTGTGCGCGACTTCGCCGAACAGGAAGTGAAACCCGTCGCCCGCGAAAACGACGAAGACCAGCATTTCGATGTTGGCTTGACCCTCAAGATGGCCGAACAGGGTCTCATGGGCATGACCGTCCCAAAGGAATACGGTGGTCAAGGGCTTGACAATCTGAGTTATATCATCGCTGTGGAGGAACTTGCCCGCGTGGACGGCTCCACCGCAGCCACCATTGCTGCCGACAACTCTTTGGGTATAGGACCTATTAAAGACTACGGCACAGAGGAACAGAAACGCAAGTATTTGCCTCAGCTCTGCAAGGACCGCCTTTGGGGATTCGGTCTCACCGAGGAAGACGCTGGTAGCGACTCGCGTGGCACCAAGACTACCGCCAAGTTTGACGGCACATTTTGGCATCTCAATGGTTCCAAGATTTTTATTACCAACAGCGCGACCCCCATTAGTCTGGGTACTACTGTGCAGGCTGTTTCGGGCGAGAAAGATGGCAAACCGGAGTTTACGGCTCTGTTGGTCGAGAACAAACGGGAAGGCTTCACCCAGACGCCTATGCACGACAAAATGATGTGGCGTGCCTCCAACACGGGTAAACTGATCTTTAACGATGTGAAACTTCCCGAGGATTGCATTTTGGGCCAACCTGGCGAAGGTTCCCATATCATGCTTGCCACACTCGATTCAGGTCGCCTGTCGATAGCTGCCATGGGTTTGGGTTGTGCACAAGGTGCCTACGAGATGGCCTTGGCATATTCCAAGAAGCGTGTGCAGTTTGGAAAGCCTGTCTGCAAGTTCCAGGCAGTGAGTTTCAAGTTGGCCGACATGGCCATGAAGATTGAAGCCGCTCGTGGGCTGCTCTATCATGCCTGTTGGCTCAAGGACCAGCATCGTCCTTTTGGCAAGGAGGCGGCGATGGCGAAGTTATATTGCTCCGAAGTGGCCGCTGAGGTCTGCGACAAAGCCGTTCAGGTGATGGGCGGTCACGGACTGCTGAAGGAGTTCGACATGGAGCGCTTCTACCGTGACCAGCGCATCCTTCAAATAGGCGAAGGAACTTCCGAGATCCTCCGTTTGGTGATTTCAAGGGCGATTGGATGTTGAAGAAACAATTCTATTAATTAAACAAAATAATAATGAAAATCAAGTACTTTGCATTAGTCGCTATGGTAGCCGTTGCATTTACCGCTTGCGACAACAAGAAACCAGAACCGGTTCAAGAGCCTGTTCAAGAACAAACCACCCATTTGTCAGACAAGTACGCCGAGTACACCCTGACGACCAACATCGACCATCTCAGCGACAACGAGCGCGAGATGCTGCGACTGCTCTTCGAAGCGGCCGACATCATGGACGGCCTCTTCTGGAACGAGAACTATGGTGACAAGGATGAACTGATGGCCAAAATCGGTGACAATGCCGACATCAAGAAACTGGCCACCATCGCCTACGGTCCTTGGGATGGCCTCGATGGCAACAAACCTTTCGTTGAAGGCATTGGTGCAAAACCCGCTGGTGCTCAATTCTATCCTGCCGACATGACCGAGGAGGAGTGGAATACCTTCGACGACCCAAACAAGACCAGCCAATACACCATGATTGTCCGCGACGAGAATGGCGCATTGAAATGCGTGTGGTATCACGACTATTTCGCCGAACAAATTGAGAAGGCTGCTTCCTTGCTCGATAAAGCTTCCGAGTTGGCGGGCGACAAGGAGTTCGCCACCTATCTGAAACTTCGTGCCCAGGCTCTCCGTACCGATGATTACCTTGAGAGCGACATGCAGTGGATGGATGTGCGCAACAACAACATCGATATGGTGATTGGTCCTATCGAAAACTACACTGATGCCCGCTACGGCATCAAGGCCTCGCACGAAGCCTTTATCCTTATCAAGGACCAAGAGTGGACCAAGCAACTGGCTCGCTATGCTTCATTTGTGCCTGCACTGCAGAAGCAGTTGCCTGTGCCTGCACAGTACAAGAAAGAAGTTCCTGGCTCTGATGTTGATTTGGCTGCTTACGATGTGGTTTATTATGCCGGCGACTGCAACGCCAACAGTAAGACCATCGCCATCAACCTGCCCAATGATGAGCGCGTGCAGCTGCAACGCGGTACCCGCAAACTCCAGCTTAAGAACGCTATGCAGGCCAAGTTCGACAAGATTCTTGACCCCATCTCCAAGGAGTTGATGACCTCTGAGTCGCTGGAACACATCAAGTTTGATGCCTTCTTTGCCAATGTGATGTTCCACGAGACCGCCCACGGCATGGGCATCAAGAACACCATCACGGGTAAAGGCACCGTTCGTGAGGCTTTGGGTAACCAGTACAATGCCCTCGAAGAAGCCAAAGCCGACGTGTTAGGTCTCTATCTCGTGACCAAACTGGCTGAGATGGGCGAGTACACTAACACCACGATGGAAGACAACTACACCACCTTCATGGCGGGTATTTTCCGTTCGGTACGTTTTGGTGCTGCCAGTGCTCATGGCAAGGCCAACATGCTTACCTTCAATTACTTCCAGAATGAAGGTGCTTTTGTTCGTAACGAACAAGGCAAGTATGCCATCGATTTTGAGAAGATGAAAGTGGCTGTTGAGAAACTCGCAGGCGACATCCTCCAACACCAAGGCAACGGCGACTATGAAGCCACCAAGGCTTGGATGGGTGAGATGACTGTTATTAAGCCTGAGTTACAGGCCGACCTCGACCGTGTGAATGAAGCCGGTATCCCCACCGACATCTATTTCAACATGGGACCGCAGGTGCTCCTTAAGTAAAAACTTACACACATTAATTCATCAGAGACGGTGCATTGCGCCGTCTCTGATTTTTTTGTGCGGAAGCCCCCCAAAAGTTATCAACACTGTTGATAAAACGTTGATAAAAAAACGAAAAAAGCGGATTTCTCTGCCTTAATACTATCCAATTAATGCCTATATTTGCACTCGTTAAACTGCATTATTGTGGTCTATTGTAAAACACTAACAATCAATTAAATATCAATCCATTAAACATTCAACACAATGAAAAAGAGATTTACAATCTTGGCAGCGGCTTTCGCGCTGCTAGCGTTCCTTGCAATCCCGATGGGGATGAGGGGACAAACTGCCACGTTCGGCCCTGATAACTTTAGTGGTCAAGGAACCTCTGGAACTGGTAGTGCAATTTCAGCAACTGTTGATGGTGTTACTTTTGCCTGTGATAAAGGTTATGGCACAACGCAAATTCGTTGCTATAGTGGTAGTACCATTACTATTTCTTCTTCAAACACAATTACCGCAATCTCTTTCACTTTCTCTGGTTCTTACACTGGAGGATTGGAGACATCTTACACCGATTTGTCCACTAGTTCATGGACACGAACTCTGGCAAGTCAGGCTCGTATCACGGCATGTAGTGTTTCTTATACAGACGGTGGCACCCCCACTCCTACCACTTACACCGTTATTTACGACTGCAACGGCGGTACCAGCGGTTGCCCTGAGAATGTAACTGGTATTACTGCTGGAACAAGCATCACCCTTGCTGCTGCACCTACCAAGACTGATTATACTTTCGATGGTTGGAACGATGGAAGCACCACCTACGAAGCTGGTGCCAATTACACCGTGAATGGCAATGTCACTATGACAGCCCAATGGACAGAAATCGTTTCTGGAGATGAACATTGGGTGATTGCCAACCTCGCCGACCTTACCGAGGATGACGTTTTCGTTATTGTGGGTAACAATGGCAGTAACTATGCCATGTCGAATAACAACGGCACAGGTAGTGCTCCTTCAGCAGTTGCAGTGACTGTAACTGGTAACGAAATCACTAGCTCGGTGGCTTCGAATATCAAGTGGACTGTCAGTGGTGACGCCTCTAATGGATATACTTTCTATCCGTATGGTTCCACAACGACATGGCTGTATTGCAATACCACAGCCAACTCAAGTAGTAATAACAATATGAGAGTGGGAACAGGGGATAGAAAAGTATTTGAAATGAACTCAGATAGTTATTTAATGACTAAAGACACTTATGTTGTTCGGTATTTGAGTATCTATAATAATGCAGATTGGCGTGGCTACATTAATACTAACCTTTGTCCAGCGTTATCTTTCTACAAGAAAATGGTTGGCGGTACGGTTCCTCCAAGCATCTCTGCAGACAATGTATCCGTTGAATACGATGCCGTGTCTGGTTCGATTGCTTACACCGTTAACAATGGTGTTGATGGCGGCACGATGAGCGCAGCCGTTACTGAAGGTGATTGGCTCACACTTGGTCAGGGTACCTCCAGCCCGATTTCGTTCACCTGCACAGAAAACCAAACTTCAAGTGCACGTACGGCTACGGTTACCCTAACCTACACATACAACCGCGAAACCACTACCGCTAATGTTACTGTGACACAAGCAGCTAACCCCAATGCGATTAACAATATTTCCGAAATAACTGCAGCTGGTACCTATACTGTGCAGGGCACCATTGTCGCCAAGAGTGCAAGAGGCTTCATCGTCGGTGACGGTACTGGCTATGTGTATTACTTTAATCAGAATTACACACAAACCGACTACAACATTGGTGACATGGTGAAATTGGCAGGTTCTGTCGTTGTTTACGGTGGAGTGTTTGAGTTCAATAACACAACTACCATTACAACTGTGACAAGCTCTAATTACGTTGCAGAGAACCCCACCGTTCTTACTGGTGAACAGATGGATGCCCGAGTGGCTTCCACCACACCACCACAATTGTCAAGCTATGTCCAGTATGAAGGCACATTTTCCGTCAATGATACCCACTATAACATTACAGACATTGTAGGTGCAACAACTGCCATAGGTAGTGTTTCTTATCCTCTCAATGCTGATGAACTCACGGCTTTGGACGGTAAGCATGTCAAGGTTACTGGATACTATGTTGGCATTTCCACAAGTACCTATTACAACACGATGCTGGGTAGCATTGAAGAAATCGCTAGCAGCAATCCATCTATTACTGCTGAAAATGTCAGCATTGAATATGATGTCACAAGTGGTGCTATTGCATACACTATCGAAAACCCAGTGGATGGAGGCGTTCTGTCCGCTGCTACAGAAAGTGAATGGCTTACATTAGGTACAGCTGGCGCAACAGTTCCTTTCACCTGCGAGGCCAACACCGCTGCTTCACCCCGCACTGCTACCGTTACCCTCACCTATACATACAACTCAGACCAAATTGTCACTAAGAATGTTACAGTGACACAAGCTGGCAATCCCAGTACGATTGATAACATTTCCGACATCACTGCAGCTGGCACCTATACCGTGCAAGGCACTATTGTGGCCATTAGCAACAGAGGCTTCATTTTAGGTGATGGCACAGGTTATGTGTATTATTACAACAATACGACCGAATTTGATCCTGCCGATTATAGTATTGACGACATGGTGAAACTTGCAGGCTCTGTTGTTGTTTACGGCGGTGTTTATGAATTCAACAGCTCCACTGAAATCACATACGTGGAGGAATCGAACTATGAACCAGAATCCCCAATTGCCCTCACAGGTGCCGAAATGGATACCCGAGTGGCTTCTACCACACCTGCCCAATTGTCAAGCTACGTCCAGTACCAAGGTACGCTTACCATCAGCGGCAATTACTATAATATCACTAACATTGAAGGTGCCCAGACTGCTAAAGGTAGTATCTCATTCCCTGTTGACACTGAATTTGCTTCTTTGAACGGCAAGCAAGTCAGAGTGACGGGTTATTATGTCGGCATTTCTTCAAGTCAATACTACAACACCATGATTGGTAGCGTTGAGGAAATCGAAGTCCAACATGAGGAATACACCTTGACCGTCAGCAATTTGGTAAATGTCAATACCTATGTCTTTGATGCTGCTGATGAAAGCGAGATACTGTTGGAGGGCGAAGGATCGGTGCAAATCCTTGACGGAACAATGGTTATGATCAGTGTTGATGTGGTAGAGGGTTATGCTATTGAATCATTGATGGTGGATGGCGTAGATGTCACCTCTCAAATTGATGAAACAGGTGCCTATACTTTCACTATGCCTACTCATGATGTTACCATTACCGCAACTGCAGTAGAAATTATTGCTCCCACTGATGATGACTATGTCCGCATCACCTCCCTTAACCAGTTGACGGATGGAAGCATCGTGGTGATTGCTTCTCGTTATAACGAGGATGCTACTAACTACTATGCAATGAAAAACACCATCTCTGGTGGTAAAGCCCAATGTGAGGCGTTTGTTTCAACTACTTCGGATGGCAATGAAATCCTTCCTGCTTCCATCGTTGACAACGTAAATGACTATTATTGGGTTGTTAACTTGACCGAAAACGGTTATACGTTTACGAATGCCAATGGTGATGTGATTAGCTATAATAGCAGCTCCAACTTCAACATGAATGGTGCAAAAATGACTTGGAATGTCGAAAGAGGTACTTCAGGAGAAGCTTTAGTGCCTTCCTACGAAGGTTTCAAAATTACCAATGTCGACGTTGAAACTAGATGTATTGCCTTTAGAAATACTGAAACTGGAGTCTTTGGCCCTTATTCTACACAAAATATTAATGGTGACGAATACAACTTCTTCCTTGACTTCTTTGTACAAACAGCTGGTTCTGAAACCGTCACGCAGACCATTGAACTGACCGCTGGTTGGAACTTGATCAGCACATACCTTGCGGTAGAGGATCCAGTCGAGATGCTTGACATGCTGAAGGCATCGATTGGCGAGAACGCTACGGAAATCCAGTCTGAGGATAACATGACGGAGTTTGACGGCAGCGAGTGGTTCGGCGACTTGGATGACATCGGTCTCGAGAACGAG
>JAFRRE010000123.1 GCA_017428285.1 Bacteroidales bacterium
AAGGCGATGCCGTCAAGAAGGGCGACAAGCTGCTTATGTACGAAGCCATGAAGATGGAAAACAACCTGCTGGCCGAAGCTGACGGTACCATCACCGCCATCAACTGCCGCCAGGGCGACAATGTGCTCCAAGGTGATACTTTAATCGTAATCGGATAAGGTCATGTTAGGCAAGAAAAGTATCTACAGAAAACCTGCGGTCATCATAGGTTCATTGGTGTTCCTGATGCTGCTGAACATGGTGGTTGTCAACAACCCGATGTTCGCCACCAAGGTCGCCGACCTCGGGAAGACCGAGCAGGTGAGCGAGATGACCGCTGAGCAAAGCAACGCCCAGTTGGCCGAAATCGCTGACGCTGTCGTGGCCGAATCGGCAAAGACGGCTGAACTTGGACAGCAAATTGAGAACCTCGACCAACGCGTCACGGCTTTGGAAGGCAAGAACGTCAAGAAAGCCAACGTGGCCCAGGCCGAAGTGAAGGAAATGACGACCAACGAACGCCTGAAGGAAGGCTTGAGCAACTTCTGGCTGCTCACGGGCTTCCGCAATTGCAAGATCGGTAACCTCATCATGATTCTGGTGGGTATCCTCTTCATCTTCCTGGCCGTCCGTTTCGAGTTTGAACCCATGCTGCTCATCCCGATTGGCACGGGTATCATTTGCGGTAACATCCCGTTCTTCCAAGGCACGGGCGTCACGCTCCAAGAAGCCATCGACTTCGCGCAAAACGCCATAGCCTCAGGGGCTTACAGCTTTGACTTGGAAACAGCCAAAGCCATGCTGCTCACCATCTTTGACGGCGACGGCAACAAACACATGGTGTTGAGCGAAGCCATCAAGGAGGTCGACCACCTTAAGTTGACCGAATATGGCTTGGCAGCCACCGAAATCGAGAACGTGAAAGCCTTTATGAACGAGGTATTCCAAAGCGGTGAGCTGAACCTCCAAACGGGTCTTTACCAAAAAGGCAGTGTGCTGAACTACCTGTACTTCGGCGTGACCTCGGGTGTCTATCCGCCCTTGATTTTCTTGGGCATCGGCGCCATGACCGACTTCTCGTCGCTCATCGCCAATCCCAAGCTGATGATCCTCGGTGCCGCCGCCCAATTGGGCGTGTTCCTCACCTTCATCGGAGCCTTGTATCTTGGTTTCAACCTGCGTGAGGCTGGTGCCATCGGCATCATCGGTGGTGCCGACGGTCCTACCGCCATCTTCCTCTCGTCGCGTTTGGCCAACGGCACAAACGGCACGCGCAACCTCATCGGTCCCATCGCCATCGCAGCCTATTCCTACATGGCTTTGGTGCCCGTGATCCAGCCGCCTATCATCCGTCTGCTGACCACCAAGGAAGAACGCCTCATCAAGATGCGCGCCCCGCGTATGGTGAACAAGACCGAAAAGATCATGTTCCCTGTCGTCGGCCTCATCCTGACCACCTTCATCAGCCCCACTGCCCTGCCGCTGTTAGGAATGCTGTTCTTCGGCAATATCATTAAGGAATCGGGCGTGGTGAAGCGTTTGCAAAACACCGCCTCCAATCCTTTGATTGACATCGTGACCATGATTCTGGGTCTCACGGTGGGTGCTTCAACGCAAGCCTCCGTGTTCCTGACGTCAAGCTCCATCAAGATCTTCGCCCTCGGTGCCGCCTCGTTCTGCGTGGCCACTGCAGGAGGCTTGCTCGGTGCCAAGTTCATGAACCTCTTCTTGAAAGAGAAGATCAACCCGATGATTGGTGCCGCTGGCGTTTCGGCTGTGCCAGACAGTGCCCGCGTCGTCGAAGTGGAAGGTCAGAAATACGACCCGTCGAACCACCTGCTCATGCATGCCATGGCTCCGAACGTCTCTGGCGTTATCGGCTCGGCAGTTGCAGCTGGTGTGATGATGTCGTTCCTGATGATGTAATTTATTTACAAACCAATAAAATTCAAAAGTAAGGGAGTCACATCTTTTTTAGACTCCCTTTTTTAAAACAACAAAACTACAACAAAATGAACAAAAAAAGCATTCTTTTTGTGGCCTTACTGGCTATGATGTCATTCAGTGTAAAAGCACAATGGTTTGATTTCTCACAAAACCAGAAACGTGCTGTCGTCGGCTTCCACACTGGTCTTGTGGGGTATAATGGTGTCAACGACATTCCCAATAGAAGCCTTGCCGATTTGGGATTTGGTACCAGCCTCAACATATTAGGTGTGTATGCCGACTTCCTTTATGTCACCCCCGACCATATGTATGACAGCCATGTAGTTCAAAACAATTGGGAAGACCATGATGCCTTTGTCATCAATGTGGGTTATCAAATCCCCATCTACAAAGAGTATGTGTTTATCACTCCTCTCATTGGTTGGAGCCGTGTTTCCACAGGCATTACGGAAGGCAACAACATCGGTGTCGATCCTGAAAAACGATCCATTTACCACAAATATCACTCGACTTGGCGTCGCAATGATTTCAACTACGGTGGTATGCTTACCGTAGCTCCTTGCAAGTATTTCGAAATCAATGCAGCATTCACTGCCCATGCTGCCTATGCCGGCATTGCCTTCAACTTAGCCAATTTTAAATAATCCCGACATTTTAACCTAACATCTTTCTTCAATGAAAAAAGCACCTTTGATTCTCTTGGTTTGTGTCATGATGGGCATCAGTGCATTTGCCCAGACCAGACCTAACAGAGCCCTGTACCTGAACATGGGAGGTAGTTATGGTGTCGCCAGTTCTTACGACAACGGCACGGTTCCCTTCTTCATTATGGGCTCTTCAAACATTCAAACCTCTGGCGTCACCTACGGATGGAAACGCTATGAGACAAATCTAGAGTTTCGCTCCATTAAAACCACTTTGAAAAACCCCGATGGCACTTGCCTCGACTACAATGTCAACTACGACTTCCTCTATCGCGTCCACGACTCGGAGAGCGGCCGCTGGCACCAATGGGTCGGTGGCGATGTCAATGCTTTTGTCGACATCCGTCTTATCCCCGGCCTTCAAAATGCTTCGACCAACCTTTCGCTTTTCGGCAATGTCGGCCTCGTTTGGAAAACCGAATTCGACTTCGCCTACAACAAGGACAAGACACACAACTGGCTGACCGCCTACGGAAAAGTGAACCTGCCTTTGGTTGGCGCGGCCAACCGTCCCGATTTCTCCTACGTGGGTGATGGTATAGGAATGACTGAACCAATAGAGATGCTCTTTGCCCAGCACCATACCTTTGCCAAGTTCTTCCCCGGCTGCAACACCGACTTAGGTCTACGCCTCAATTTCAAGAACGGCAACTGCATTGATTTCAACTACCGTTGGGATTTCATCACTACGGGTAACAAGGACGTCTACAACTACGTCAACGCCCTTCATAGCTTCAACGCCACATTCATGTTCAACCTCTTCAAACAATAATCGCTATGAAAAACATTCGCACCATACTTTTCTGCCTTCTGGCACTGGCTTTTGCCTCTTGTGAGCGCATCGTTTCCGACCAAGACGCACCCAACAACCCAGTCAACGTGTTCGAATACCTTTGGAACAAAGTGGACACACAGTATGCCTTCTTCGACATTAAGGGCGTCGATTGGGATTCCATCCACGAGGTCTATCGTTCCAAGGTGTATGATGACATGTCCGACGACAGTCTGTTCAATGTCTGCGCCGCCATGATCAACACCTTGAAGGACGGTCACACCAACCTGTGGAGCAATTTCAACATCTCACATAGCGACTCCTTGTTCTATCTGATGATTGAAGGTGGCCAATTGGATGCCAATGTCGTGGCCGCCAACTATCTGACGCCTTATGGTTACACCACCGGCAGTCTCTCCCATAACTTCATCCGCAACGGTGAAGTGGGATACATCCGTTATTCATCATTCAGTAACGAGATTAGCGACGACGACCTGTTGTTTGTACTAGATCGCTACAAGAACTGCAAAGGCATGATCCTCGACCTGCGCAACAACGGCGGTGGCTCTTCTGCCAATATGACCAAGTTGCTCAGCATCTTCGACAACCACAAGCAAGAACTGTTCAAGTCACAAATCAAGTCGGGGCCAAAGCACGATGAGTTCACCGACTACCGCACTGTGTACGCTGCCGACAGCAGCCTGCTGGGCAACAAGCCTTACACCAAGCCCGTAGCCGTGCTGATCGACCGTGGCTCGTTCAGCGCCACTTCGTTCTTTGCGGTGGCCACCCAAGCATACGACAACGTCAAGTTGTTCGGTGACTACAGCGGCGGCGGCATGGGTATGCCCAACGGTGGCACCCTCCCGAACGGTTGGGGCTATCGTTTCAGCATCACCCGCACCATCGCTCTCGACGGCGGCAACTATGAAAACGGCGTCCCGCCCGATGTGCGCGTCCTCCTCGACCGCGATTTGGCCGCACAAGGCATCGACAACATCATCGAGACAGCAGCGGATTGGATTACGCAATAACAAAAAACACCTAATACGAAAAAGGCTGCTCTTTCATCAAGAAGGAGCAGCCTTTGTTATGATAGTCACGAAACAGTATCAAGCGTTGTATTGTGCGATGATGCCCTTGTCGACAAGGATACGACCGCAATATTCGCAAACGATGATCTTCTTGTGCGTGCAGATGTCCAACTGGTGTTGGGGAGGGATACGGTTAAAGCAACCGCCACAAGCCTCGTCGAAGATACCGACAACGGCAAGACCGTTGCGGGCATTCTTACGGATGCGTTTGTAGGCCACCAACAAGCGGTCTTCCACCAACTTCTCGCAATCGGCCGAACGCTGCAACAATTGTTCCTCTTCCTTCTCAGTGCCTTCCACTAAAGAATGTAACTCTTCTTTCTTCTCCTTCAGCGAAGCCTTCAGCTCGGTAAGACGCATTTGGGCATCAGCCACCTTAGCAGCCAAATCATTGTCCTTGGCAGTAATCTCCTTGATACGTTTCTCAGACAACTGATTGTCCAGCTGTTGATATTCTATTTCTTTCGTTAAGGAATCATACTCACGGTTGTTGCGCACGTTGTTCTGCTGTTCCTCATATTTCTTGATCAGAGCCTCGGTTTCCTTAATCTTGATCTTGTAGTCTGAGATATCCTTCTGATGTTTCTTGCTTTCATCCTTGAAATTGGTGATACGGGTCTCCAAGCCAGCGATTTCATCCTCAATATCCTGAATCTCCAAAGGCAAGTTGCCACGATAGGCCCTGATTTCATCAATCTTGGAGTCAACCTGCTGAAGCGTGTAAAGTGCCACCAGCTTCTGCTCGACGCTCACTTCCACAGGATCTTGGACAGGCTTTGCTTCTTCCTTCACGGTAGGAGCCTCCTCTTTAGGAGCAGCAACTTCCTCTTGTACCTCAACTTCAGCCTCAGTTTTAGTTGCCTTCTTGGTTGCCTTTTTAGGTTTCTTTTCCTCAACAGGCTCCTCCTCGACCTCAGGCTCAGCCTCAGCCTTGGTGGATTTTTTTGTTGCCTTCTTGGTTTCCTTAACTTCTTTTACCTCAGCGACTTCTGTCACCTCAGCAACTTCTATTTTTTCTTTCTTAGCCATATTGTGAATACTTATTATTTTACGAAATAATAAACCGCATTCGTCCTTGTTTCAGCGATTTCGGCTGCAAAGGTAGGAAATTTTTTCCGAATGAGTTCACATAATAATTCTTTCGTGAATTGTTCCGTCTCGAAATGCCCGCCGTCAACCAACAGGACATTGCCCTCCGGAACAAAGAAATCGTGGTATTTGACGTCGGCAGTGAGATAGGCATCGGCCTTTTGCCGTAAGGCATCGAGCATAAAAGGTGTGCCCGAGCCGCCACATAGTGCCACTTTCTGGATTTTGCGTCCTGTCAATGCGGAATGGCGTAGGCATGGCGAATCGATGGTTTTTGCAATAAGTTCAAGAAAACCAATTTCTTCCATCGGAGTCTCAAACTCGCCAATCATACCCGCACCGCATAATTCAGGTTCCGATTCGGAGGGTTGAAGAAAATGCAAGTTTTTCAAGCCAAGGCGTTCGGCCAGCACTCGACTCACGCCCAAATAACTGTTATCCAAATTGGTATGCATCGAAATCATAGCGATGTCGTGCTTAACGGCCTTCATTACAGCGCGTTCAATGTAGGTTTGCGGAGTAAGATGCTTCAAACCACGGAAAATCAACGGGTGATGGCTGATGATGAGGTCGCATTGTTTGGCAATGGCTTCATCCACGATCTCTTCTGTAATATCCAGGCAAATCAAGGCTTTATGGGCTTCGGCGTTGAAGTCGCCCACCTGCAGACCTGCGTTGTCGTAGCTTTCCTGCCATTGCAACGGTGCAATCTCAGTGATGCAGTTCAGAATGTCTTTTACCGTCATATTATTCTTTTGACGCGAGACTCGGGACTTCGGGACACGGGACTGTCTCGCGTCTCGTGTCTCGCAGTCTCGTGTCCATTATTTTTCGAAATTGGCCGTAAAATTAAGGAATTTTGTCTAATTTTGACCCCAACAATGAGAATTTTGCTGTTGCCCATATCGCTTTTGAATCATATCGTGCTCAGTATCAGGCACAAACTATATGATTGGCACATCTTGAAATCCAAGCGATTCGAGAAACCTGTGATTTGCGTGGGCAACCTCAACCTTGGCGGGACGGGTAAAACACCGCACATCGAATACCTCATCCGCCTTTTGAAGAACAATTACCGTGTGGCTACTTTAAGCCGTGGCTATGGTAGGAGAACCAAAGGTTTCAAGCTAGCAGAAACATCAAGCACTTATAATGATTTGGGCGACGAGCCGTTGCTCTATTTCAAGAAATACCCGGGGATTCAAGTCGCGGTGGACGAAGATCGGGTGGATGGTGTGACACGCCTTCTTGGTGAGCAGGGGGTCGAAGTCGTCCTTCTGGACGATGCCTTCCAACATCGAAGCATAAGCGCGGGACTGAATATCCTTTTGACGGAATACCAGCGTCTTTACATGGACGATTACCTCTTCCCTGCCGGCACTTTACGCGATGTGAGATCGGCGGCCAAGCGAGCCGACATCATCGTGATTAGCAAGGCTCCGAAAGATTTAAGCGAGCAAGAAAAGCAACAGATAACCGACAAATTAAACACTTCAGAGAAT
>JAFRRE010000124.1 GCA_017428285.1 Bacteroidales bacterium
ATTATGCTAAATTAGTGAATGCCACCCAATCATATGTAGCGGATTTATGTGCATTTTTAGCAGAAAATGATGATTTGGTAAGCCTTTTATATAACACAATCAGTGAACAAGGAGATGTTTCAAGACAATCATTAACAATTAGTATCGATTTATTTAAAAAGCACCCTCGCCAGCAAATCTTCTACGGTGCCCCAGGCACAGGCAAATCACACAGAATCAAAGAAATCATCAAAGAACACGGCATTGATGAGAAGGAACAAGTCATCCGCACAACCTTCCATCCCGATAGCGATTACTCCACTTTCGTGGGTTGCTACAAACCTATCATGAAGTCCGTGCCGCAAACCTACGTGGTAGAAGGCAACGAGAAACCCGTGATGGCCGACAAAGATAACCAAGCCACCAAAGACGAAATCGTTTACGACTACACACCACAAGCCTTTGTGCAAGCCTACACCAAGGCATGGACTACGGACGAGCCCGTCATTCTTGTGATTGAGGAAATCAACCGTGGCAACTGCGCACAAATCTTCGGCGACATCTTCCAACTCTTGGATAGAGGCGATGACAACGTTTCAGAGTATGAAATCAAGCCCGACAAGGCTTTGGAAAACTATCTGAAGGACTATTTCGCTGCTTTTGATGATATGGACGAACAAATCAAGACTGGCAAAACCATGAAGCTGCCCGCCAACCTCTACATCTGGGCCACCATGAACACCTCCGACCAAAGCCTCTTCCCCATCGATTCGGCATTCAAACGCAGGTGGGAGTGGAAGTATATCAAGATTGCCTGGCCTTACAAGAAAAACGAAGACGGCTCCTTCAAAAAGGATGAAAATGGAGAGAAGGTTCACTTCAATTACTCGATTGAAGGCGGTCACGACTGGTGGGAGTTCCTGCAACAAATCAACGCCATCATCGACAAAATGACCAATTCGGCCGACAAGCAGTTGGGCTATTTCTTCGCCAAGGCGAAAGACGACATCATTTCTTACGATACCTTCGTTTCGAAAGTCTGCTTCTACCTCTGGAACGACATCTTCAAGACCTATGCCCTTGATGAACAGCAAGGCGACTTGTTCAAATTCGCGAAGAAAATCAAAGACAAGGACGAAAACGAGAAGGAAGTCATAGGTCATCTCTCTTTCCCCGAATTCTATGATGGTGACGGAAATGTTGTTCCAGACGTGGCAAGGCAGTTCATAGAACATGTGATGGCTTGGAACACGGAAGGCAAGAAAGAGAATAGTTGATTGGCATTATGGGCAAAGCGGTAACCATACAAGACAAGGAGTATCTGGAGTGGATAAAAGATTTAGGCACCCGCTTCCGCCGGAGTCAAATCAAGGCTGCGGTGAAGGTGAACGAGGAGATGCTCCGTTTCTATTGGGAGTTAGGCCATGACATCGTGGAAAGAGATGCCGAGAACCACTATGGTAGCCGGTTCTTCTCTATATTGAGCCATGATTTGAAAGAGGCAACATCCACGACATCAGGTCTGTCGGAGAGAAACATCCGATATGCCAAAGATTTTTATTTGCTTTATAGTCAAGAAGTTGGAATTTTGCAGCAACCTGCTGCAAAATCTAACCTTGTGGATGTTACCAAAGACGAGGAAAAATTGCAGCAACCTGCTGCAAAATCCAATGATACAATTCTGCCTCAACTTGTGGAGCAAATCAAAAGTGAAATATTCTCCGTCCCATGGGGCACCACATGTTGCTCATTGACAAATGTAAAAACGCTCCGCAAAAAGCACTATTCTTTGTCCATCAGACCATGCAAAACGGTTGGAGCCGCAACATGCTGCTCAACTTCCTTGACACCGACCTCTACGAACGGCAGGGCAAGGCGTTGACCAATTTCAGTCGCACTTTACCAGATGAGACGAGCGACCTAGCGCAAGAATTGACCAAAGACCCATACAACTTCGCCTTTACTGGCATTACTGGCAGATATAATGAACGCTTGTTGAAAGACAAACTGCTCAACAACATCACACAATTCTTGGTAGAATTAGGCACAGGCTTCGCTTATGTGGGCAAGGAATACCGCTTGCAGATAGGCGACACGGAGAACTTCATCGACTTGTTGTTCTACAACCTGAACCTATCGTGTTATGTGGTCATTGAAGTGAAAATAGGCAAGTTTGAATTCTCCGATGCCGGACAATTAGGAGGTTATGTGGTGGCCTGCAATCACACATTGAAGAAAGATGGCAGGGACAACCCCACCATTGGGCTGCTCATCTGTAAGGAGAAAGACAGCCTTGTGGCCCAATATGCATTAGAGGCAAGTAGCCAACCACTGGGAATATCGGAGTACGAACTGGCCAAACTCTATCCGGAGAAAGTGGAAGGAACCATCCCTACCATTGAAGAAATAGAACAGAATTTGGGCGACAGAATCAAAAACGACAAGGACTAATGTATATCATTTTTGAGGAACACCAATATGCTGCCGAAGATGTCAAAGTAGCCCTGCACGGTATCAGTGAGTTGCAAGACATCGACCACAAAGTCAGTGTGGGCTATGTGGGTTATTACTACGAGCCCGCCATACCCGATTGCGTGTTTATCCTCCCCAAGGTTTTGCTCAACGACAAGGATCAATTGGTGATTGGCCCCAATACAACTGTCGACCCAAAAGAAATCATCACACCTGAAGGGCAGCAGAAACACTTGACCCAAGAATACCGCAAGTTCCTTTACGAGTTTGCTGTATGGATTTATAGGACAATTGCTGTTTACCACCAGCATAAACCCGATTCACAAGCCATCTATTACCGTCGGCTGCCGCGTTCGGGAAAAGGGATGCGGCATCAAGCCAACACCTATCTTGACATCATCCTCTCGCTCATCCAATTCAACCAAGAGAATCAGGACTTCTTTCTATACACGGTCAAAAACATCCACTCGGGCCACAACAAAATCAACTGGACGCGGACCATCTCACAATCCGAAGCCATCCTTCAAAATGGCACACCTGTTTATCTGGATCCCGTCAACCGCAAACGACAGATCAATTTCGACGAGGAGCTATTCATCATCTTCTTCTCCATCCTTGACTATGTCAACCGCGAGTATGGATTCCGTGCACCCATCAATATGCAATATGAGTTGCTCACTCCGTCGCAGTTTGAGACCTATCGCAAAGGCTATGGCAAAACCAGACTGAAAGAAATCCGATACAAGTATTTCTCCGACAAAGCGGTGCTATTATGGGAACTCTGCTATGCATTTTTCGACAACACCTACCTGCTCGCCGTCAACACCGAAAACAAGGAATACCTGCTTGCCAAGAAATACAATATCATCTTTGAGGCGATGATAGACGAACTCATAGGCACTTCTCATGACAAAATACCGCCCGGGCTAGCCGACCAAGACGACGGCAAACAGGTGGACCACATGTACACTGACTTGGCACTCACTTCGCCTCAAAACCGAGAAGTGTACTACATCGGCGATTCCAAGTATTACAAGATGTCGACGGCTCTTGGAAAGCCTTCCGTTTCGAAGCAATACACCTACGCCCGCAATGTGATACAATGGAACATTGACTTGTGGAAAGACAATGAAGAAGGGCGACGGATGAAAAGTGAAACAGATGAAAGATTCAAAGACATAAGGCTGCGCCCCGATTCGCCCAACGAGGGATACGACATCATTCCCAATTTCTTCCTGTCCGCTTTTGTTGACGACCAACCGACCTACGACCGTGGCACTGATGCCGAAGGGAACGACCTGAATGTCAAACCTCGTGAAGAGACCTATATCTCCACCCAATTCGACAATCGCCTCTTTGACCGCGACACCTTGTTGTTGATGTATTATGACATCAATTTCCTATTTGTTGTCAGAATGTACGCACGAAACAAAGAATCGGAGAAGGCGCAATGGAAAACGCATGTCAGAACCATCTTTAGGAAGAAAATCCAAGAGGTGTTGGCATCCAAATTCCAATTCTATGCCTTTGCTCCCAAGCCATCCACCTACGCCAAAGGCTATATGGACAAAAACCTGAATAAACTGATTGGCAAGGTGTTCAGTCCGTTTGCCAATGAAGAGGTGTTTGTGTTGGCTTTGGAAAACACTGAAAACAAACAGGAAAGGCAAGAAAACGAAACACTATTGTTAGAACTCAAAGAGCATTTCTTTGTGACAAAGCCTGGAGATTTCGCTTTAGGTCAAGACCCGATGGCGACATTGAAGAACATGGGGTACACAAAGGGTGCTGAAAAGCCAAGCGAGAAAACAGAATTGATGTTGCTTGCATCCATTCAAGCCAAAGTAAACCCCGACACCGCAGCACTAAAAAATGGGACAGCAACCTCTTTTGTCTCTGGTCATACACCCAACCAAGCGATAGATTTGCAAAGATTAAAGTATTTTGCTCCTGTTATTAATCATGAAGTTGAGGGAGCTTATGAGATTGTATCCATTGGTGTCACCTATGTTGACGATCCGAAACACCCGATGCGCTTGTTGTTTAAGTTGAGCAACTATCGCAAATTTCGTAAAGTTTTTGTTTATGGCGTTGATGCTGCAGCCTCCACGGGAATTACTATCAATGCATCCCAACTCTCAAAATACCTTGAAGAAAACCCTTCACAAAAAAGCTTCATCTTTGCTTTTGAAAACACTTAAATCAAATCCACAATCTCTTACCTCAAAACCATCACCTCCCAAACACCCCTCTAAAAAACTCCACCGTCTCAGCAACCACCTGCC
Source organism: Bacteroidales bacterium (assembly GCA_017428285.1). The sequence goes on from JAFRRE010000124.1 coordinate 4,737, forward strand.
AGCGGCGGCGGGTGATGGTGTGGTTTTCGCCTTCCACCACTTTAAGGGTGGCATGAGAACCGTAGGCTTCCAGATAACGTTCGCTGCACCACATCGGCACGATGCCGTCGCGGTCGCCATGAAGTAGAAGCACAGGACCTTGGTAGGCTGCCGCAGTGCCATAGATGTCGAGCTGCTGCGTGGTGACAAGGTACTCGCGACCCAACTTATACAACCCCCAACAGCGGATGTATTCCGGCGGGTCCTTAGGGTCAAATGTCGCATTGAAGAACTTGCCGCCCTGACAGGCCTCCTTGATGACCGAGCCTGGGGCAATCAGCACTACACCCGATGGAACTTTGCTTTCGCTGGCCAGACGTCCCGCTACCATCGAGGCAACGACACCGCCTTGCGAGTGGCCCAACAAGCCCACGCCATTCACATAGGGCAGACTATGCACATAGTCCCAGACGGCTCGCGCTTCGGCCAACTCCTTTTCGATGGTCATGTACTGCTTGCGGCCATCGCTTTTGCCGTGTCCGCCAAAGTCGAAACGGATGGAGGCGATGCCGGCTTCGGCAAGACCCTTTGCAAGTTGCGGCATGGGGATATAATCTTTGCTGGAGAAGATGCCGTGCATCAGAATCACCATCGGGCATTGGTCTGTTGTTGGATCAAATCCATCGGGCAAAGAGACCTTATAGGCAATCTCGCCTTGAGGACCTCGGATGGAGGCTTTTTGCGCTTGGCAACCCGATAGAAACACTAGGCCAAGCACCGTCAGTAGTAGATAATTAACGAATTGTCTCATAAACAGATAACGCCGTTTATTGTGCTTTATTGCATTATTTTAGAGCGTCAAGAATGGAATAATTGTACATTTGCAGCATAAAGAGCTATCTTATGAAACCCAAACTCGTCATCTTCGACCTCGACGGCACGCTGCTCGACACCATTGACGACCTCAAGGAGGCCGTCAACCACGCCATGAGCTTGAGAGGTTTCCCGACTTTTTCGCGCGACGAAGTCATGGCCATGGTCGGCCACGGTGCCCGCAACCTGATGCGAAAAGCTTTACCCGATGGCCATAAAGACGACGACATGGTGGATGCCGCCTATAACGACTTCAGAGCCTATTACATTACCCACATCGATATTCACACTAAACCCTTTCCTGGCATACAAGACCTCTTGGTCAAGCTATACCAAGAAGGCGTGATGCTGGCCGTGGCCTCCAACAAGTTCCAAGAGGGCACTGAGCACCTCATCAAGGAGTTCTTCCCCGAGATTCCCTTTGTAGCCGTCTTGGGCGGCCGCCCCGACTTCCCCCTCAAGCCCGACCCCGAGATTGTCGACGAGGTGCTACGCAAAGCGGGCGTCGAAAAAGAAGATACCGTCATGGTCGGCGACTCCGACACCGACATGGAGACTGCTGCCAACGGTGGCATCACAGGCATTGCTGTGAACTGGGGGTATCGAGATATGAGTAGCATCGAAAACTTAAAGGTCGCCAATTCCGTTGAAGAGCTCTTCTTTTTCCTAAAAATCCACCAAATCACTTGACATTTAAGAATTATTCCCTATTTTTGCACTCGAATTTGATTGAAAATCAAAAGTTATACTTGTGATTTTAAATAAAAATCAATAGTAGAAACCATCAAATTAAAGGGTGATGTTAAGTCGCATTTTACAGATTTCAAGTGAATTGGATGGCAGCATATTCTTATTTGGCGCTCGCCAAACTGGGAAATCAACCATCCTTCGCCAACAATTCCCAAAAGCCATCTACATCGACCTGCTTGACACGGAGGTCAAAAACCGTTTGTCGCGCCGACCTGTTTTGCTCTATGAAACGCTTAAAGACAAGCCAGAGAATACGCTTGTCATCATAGATGAAATACCCGAAGTGCCCGAGTTGTTAAACGAAGTGCATCGACTCATTTCCGAGCGTCACATCATCTTCATCCTTTGTGGCTCTAGTGCTCGCAAGTTAAAGCGCAAAGGAAAGAACACTTTGGGGGGCAGGGCACTACCAGTTTATTTGTATCCTTTTGTCAGTGCCGAGATTCCCGATTTTGATATCGACCATGCCGTCTCGTATGGCATGATACCCTCACATTACCTCGCCAAAAATCCCCAACGGCGTTTGGCGGCCTACATTGAAGTCTATCTTAAGGAAGAAATCAAAGAAGAGGCCTTGGTACGCAACCTTGATGCCTTCCAACGTTTTCTGGAAGCCGCAGCCCTAACGGATGGTGAGATGGTCAACAATAACAATATCGCTCAGGATTGTGGCGTCAGCGCCACGACTGTCAGTGCTTATTTCGACATTTTGGAAGATACGCTCATCGGCTACCGCATCCCAGCCTTTACCAAAGTGATGAAGCGGCGTCTGGTACAGGCTCCTCGCTTCTATTATTTCGATATTGGCGTTGCCAACCATTTACTTCATCGCAAGGAACTCGTTCGCGGTACGACCGACTATGGACACGCTTTCGAGCATCTGGTCGTTCAAGAAATTTATGCTTGGATGCACTACACTCATTCGGAAGAAACGTTATCCTATTGGCGAACCTATACAGGTACTGAAGTGGATGTTGTGATTGGTGATGCTCGTGTTGCGATTGAGATAAAATCCGCAGAAGAGGTGATGAATCGCCACTTGAAAGGCCTTAAGGCTTTTGGAGAAGAGCATCCGCAATCACGTCGTATCATCGTCTCTTTGGACAAGTTCAACCGTCACATGGGCGACATTGAATGTTTGTATGTCCTAGATTTCTTCAAACTGCTTTGGTCTGAAGGGATATAACCTCTTTTTGCATGATTAACCATCACTCAATAGAACAATGACCGACCGCCTCACACCCGAACAACGCCATCGCGTGATGTCGCGCATCCACGGCAAAGGCACCAAGCCCGAGCTGAAGGTCAGGCAATGGCTGTGGCAGCACGGCTACCGCTATCGTCTCAATGTGAAAAGCGTGCCAGGCAAACCGGATATCGTCATGCGGCGGTATCGGACAGCAATTTTTGTGAATGGGTGTTTCTGGCATGGTCATCATGTAGAGACGCAAAATCTTGCGTCTCTACCAGAAATCACCAATTCATCTTGCTGTAAGATTCCGCAGACAAATAGGGAGTTTTGGGTGAACAAGATCAAAAGGAATCAGGAGCGCGACCAACAGAACTACAAAGTGCTGCACGACAACGGCTGGCAGGTCATCGTGGTGTGGGAATGCCAACTGACGCCCAAACGCATCGAGGAGACCATGCTTCGTGTGGAACTGCTACTGAATGAGCATTTCTTGGCCTTGCACCAACCGAAGGTGGTACCCTATGATTTTCAAGAGACTCCAGCAGCTTTGGCGGCGGAAGAAATCCAGCCTTATGGGCAAAAATAAGCCGTCAAATCAGCATTCTTGTGTTTTTCCTATACTCAGCATAGCCTGGCTTGTTTTGGAGCTGGCGCCGCTCCATCATGGGTATGCTGATGAACAGGAAAAGTGCAGTCATGGCGATAGGGGCGATGATCAACCAATCAAAACCATAGATTGAGGCATACATCGTCCAGACGCCCCACCACATCGAGATTTCGCCGAGATAATTGGGGTGACGGCCATGTTTCCAAAAACCCACATTACAATACTGACCGGGGTGTTCTTCTCGGAAACGGTGGATCTGGGTATCGGCAACAAGCTGTAAACTGGCTGCTGAAATGCAAATTGCAAAGCCGAGCCAAGTCAACATGTTGGCCGCTTCCGTCGACTCAAACAAGCCGAATCCAGGAAGCATGGCTGCGAACACCAGTACGGTCGGCATCATGTTCAGGCCGAAGAAATTGATGATTTGGAAGATGAAAGGCGACTGCGTTTCGCGGTAACGGGTATAGCGCCAATCCTCATGGTCAAGCCCCTTGAAAGTGTAGGCCCAATTGCCCGTCAAACGGATACCCCAATACCACACGGCGATGAGCAACAGAATGACTGGCAAGGTGAAGGTCGACTTGTAAAAAGCCCAAGCGGTGAACATCACGGGTGGGGCCACGCTCCAATAGGGGTCGTAAACCGATACGTTCTTATGGATAAGGCCGAAAAACCACACAATAATCGTGGCTACCACATCGGCCAGAAACAATGCCCACAATTCCGACATGGCATTATTTGAAACCTTGAACACAAGAAATCCCAACGCTGTGGCTATCAGATAAATGATGCCAATTTGTACAATGCTTTTTGCTTTCATTTCATAATAAACTCTAAAGTTCCGCCCGCCATAATCTGTTGGTGGTTAATGGTGTAATCCTTAATTGACTTCCCGTTCAGCTTTACGCTCTTAACATGGATGCGTTCGGGCGTCTTGTTCTTGGCTGTGATGACGAAGTCATTTCCATTTTCGAGATGCAAGGTGGCTTTTTTGAACAATGGCGTTCCGATGACATACTCGGCACTACCCGCATGGAAAGGATAGAAACCGAGACTTGAGAAAATATACCAAGCCGACATCTGGCCACAGTCATCGTTGCCAGCATAACCGCATGGTGTGGCGCGATAGAACTCGCTCCTCACCTGCTCCACCAACTCCTGCGTTCGCTCGGGCTTACCCGCAAAATTGTAAAGATAAACGGTATGATGACTCGGCTCATTACCATGAGCATATTGCCCGATGAAGCCGCTTGCGTTGCCGTTGACTTCGCCGCTAGTGGCAGTGAGGCTGAAGTTCTCGTCGAGTTTCTTCAGGAAGCCTTTCTTGCCACCGAAGAGGTCGATTAGGCCTTGCGGGTCTTGCGGCACGAACCACATATACTGCCAGGCGTTGCCTTCCACGAAGCAAGGTTGTTCGTACGACAACGGATCGAAGCCTTCCATCCAATTGCCCTTCTCATCTTTGGGACGGAAGAAGCCCGATTCGGGGTCAAAGAGGTTTTTGTAGAACATACTGCGATGATAGAAACGCTCATAGTCATCCATTTTCCCGAGTTTCTTTGCCACCAAAGCCACGCAAGCATCATCAAAAGCCTGTTCCATAGTAATGCTCACGCTCTCGTCCTGCAAGGTTTGCGGCATGTAGCCATACTTTTCCCACACCTCAAAAGGCGAATTGAAGTGACTTCGCGTGCTGCTTTCTACCATGGCCTGATAAGCCTCCTCTACATCAATTCCAGGTATTTCAGCGAGAATGGCATCGGCGAGCACGGGAATGGCGTGGTTGCCAATCATGCAGTAGTTGTCTTGTCCCCAAAGGTCCCAAATGGGCAAGTAACCGTAGGTCTGGTGATGCAGCACCATATCTCTCACAAACTGCGCAGCAATGTCGGGAGCAATAAGTGTGTAAAGAGGATGTGCGGCACGGAAGGTGTCCCACAGGCTGAAGGTGCTGTGATAAGTCTGTCCCTTCGGCATCTGGCTGATTTCGAAATTGGTGGTCATGTAACGACCATCCACATCGCTCATCGTGTTGGGCTGCATCAGGACGTGGTAAAGACCTGTGTAGAAGATGGTCTTCTGCTCTTCGGAGCCTTCGATGTCAATGCGACTAAGCTCACACTGCCAAATGTCGTGGGCAGCTTTGACATAGCCGTCAAAATCCCAACTTTGGGCTTCGGCCACCATGTTTTTCATAGCGCCTTCATTGTCGACAGGTGAGATGGCGACTTTTATCATCAATTCGTTGCCGTCTTTAGGATCAAAGCTCAATGCCGCCCTCAATGTTCTGCCATTCACCACATCGCTGCTGCCGACATTTAAACCGCCGTTCATCAGCAGATGCCGGTTGAACGGCCTTGAGAACTCGGCGTGGAAATACACTTTACGCATCTTAGCCCAACCTGTGACGACACGATAGCCTTCGATGGTATGGTCATCAACGAGGCGAATCTGAGCTTGAATTACATCGTAGGTGCGACGCTTGGAGTAGTATGCCTCGCCACGGAAGGTGCCACGGTCGAGGTCGAGCACCACGGTCTGAGGCTGTCCTTTGGGGAAAGAATAACGATGGATGCCTGTGCGCGTGGTGGCCGAGAGTTCCACATTCACGCCACTCTCTTGCAACAACACTTGATAATACCCTGGTCGAGCGGACTCCTTGTCGTGACCATAGTGCTGTCCAAAGTCAGCGGCCTTCAACTGCTCGGGTGTCACTGCTGTGCACAAAGGCATGAGACTCACATCAATAAGGTCGGTGCAACCCGAGCCACTGAGGTGGGTATGGGTGAAGCCGTAAATGATGTCTTTATTGTAGTCATAACCTGAGCAAGGATCCCAAGTGACCATTTGTTCCGTTTCGGGACTCAGCTGCACCATGCCTTGGGGCATCGTGGCGCCAGGGAAAGTGCTACCGCTGAGCGCACCTGTCTCATCAGTCTGTGTGCCGATGAAGGGATTGACATATTGGGTGTAGTCGTTTGCGCTTTGGGCACTTAGGAAGAGGGGCAGGATCAACAAGGCTGCCAAGAGATAAATGTTTTTCATTGTCTTTTGCTTTTCGAGGCAAAAATAGTTAAAAACTATGAAATAGGTATAGGAAATCATTGCACTATTTGAAAAGCTACAAAAACAAAAAAAGAATGATTTGTGTTGCATATTTAAATAAATCGTTGTTAATTTGCAGAATAATTAACTAAGTTTTAACTTAAATCTAATTTCTATGAAAAAAGTGTTTTTACTATTTGCCATGATGATGGCATTTGTGACCTTTGCATCGGCACAAGGAACAAAAATTAGTGTAAGTGCATCCGAAAAACAAGCTATGATGGATCCAGTTGTAGAAGCGCTACAAGGTTTGATAGCTAAATTTGATGGCACTTATAAGCCTGGTACTACGATTGACGAAGTATTTCAGATTTCTGATTTTGAGATTCTTATTAAAGGTAAAGTGAATTACAAATCTACAAACTGTGGAGATGTTAGAACGGATTATAAAGTGAAAATGATTGTAGAAGGTTCTAAGACTTATGCTGAACCCAGCATTTATACTCCTTACGGTGCTTTCGGAGGTCTTGTTATTACAGGCTACGAATGGGATAATGTAGGATACAAAACACAGGTTAAGCACTATAGTAGTAGTCTGCTCAAATCCAGATAATTGCTAGATCCTGTTCCATTTTATTGCGTATGCCTAAAACAAAGTAGGCATACGCTTTTTTTACAGGTTGCATCCAAATGTCCATTCGATATGATCGATGGAATTAAAATGTATTTTCAAGAAGGTCCCAAAAAAGTAGTTGCGATTCTTATCAAAATAGAGCTTACAACCTATCCTCTCATAATAAGGAGTGTAAAACTCAGGCAAATGGTTCTTCTCGAATTCGGTTAATTTACCCCAACTTTTGTGCTCGGTAGTATTGGCATATATTCCATGATAAAGGTAATAGGCGGTCCCTGCACAAAAGGCAATGCGTCCAAATTGCGCCTCAAAATCAGCTGATGTTGCAAAATGGACAGCATTCCATGGATGATAGTTTTCTCCTAAAAGCTCATAGCGATATCTGGTTTCACCTGTCCAAAGGAAGTCCACAGCGACATCCCAGCGAAACCTCGGGTGGAATTGCCTCGAAAAACCTATACGAAATGTATTCCCAAAGAAAAACGGAGTCTCATTAGGCAATTGGCCATCCAAACGAGTGTAGGTCTGGAGCCATCCCATGCCTTCCGAAATCATTAAGTTATTCTTCTTTTCAAAACTTTTGCTTTCGGATTGAATAGGTTCTGTTTTTCCATCAGGATAATAACGCAATGCCATCCTTAAGAAATGGGTGTTAATACCGTTGTTGGGAAGGAATGTTGCTCCGTTAGAAGAATGGTAATAACCATAACGAAAGGCTGCATCCAACCTTTCATTAAGGCGAATGGTCGGCCCTAAGTCAAGGCTGACATGAAAATTCAAAGCGGAACCTAACATCTCATTACCATGACGAGTCCAGAGGTCGGCGCCATATATGATGTCATAATCGAACGACCACCGTTTCCCCTTATATGCATGTCCGTCAACAAAATAAGTCAAGGAGAAACAATCTCCAATGGAACCATATTGATTACCTTCGTGTGTGTAATAAATGACACTATCTAGGGTGTGGTGTGTATAGCCAATCAGAAAGCCTTGATGCCCTTTCCCAATGCGCAAATCAAATCCATAATGTGGATAATCTATAATGTATGCATGTTTTGTACTAAACGGAGTGTGATGTCCCAAATCGAAGCCTGGTTCAAAATAAAAAACCTGTGCCCAACTTATTCCTTGCGCTAGCGTCAACAAGAAAACAGTTAAAAAGGTGTTGCGTTTCATTTGCTTTCATATTTTGGTGGCAAAAGTAACGAAAAAGCAACATATCTCATCTTCCACATTGTACTCGTCTACAAAATCGTCGAAATCATCAAACATTTGGAGCTGATAGACTTTGAACCGCTACCTTAACTGATGATTGAGGCATTGGCGCAACAGATAATACATCGCCCCGTCCACCCGTTCATCATCACTAAGTAAGGATATTATCCATAAAGTCAGGAATAAGGATTCCTTCAAACCGACTCTCACTATATTGTAACGCCAATCGTCATATTATTCCTTCACCAACTTGATAGTGCGTGTACCAGCCTCACTCAAGATGCGCGCCACATAAACACCGTTTGCATATTCACTAAGATCCACCTCGGCATGTCCTTCACTCAGCATAACAGTTGTAATCTTTCTGCCAAACAAGTCAAATACGGTAATTTCACCTGAGGCGGCATTTGTCTCAATAGTGATGTTGCCCTTTGTGGGATTGGGGCTGACACTCATAGCAAGGGAAGAGGTCTCTTCAATACCATCGTCGATATAATTGCCTACCCTCACATCATCAACATACACGCCATCGGCATCGTTCGACTTTGCCCTGAAAGCGATATAATAAGTGCCCGAGGCAGAGGGTAATGCATACGATTCTTCCACCCAATCCTCATAAGCATTGGTAAAGTTGTCGAGCAGATGCCAGGAATCATCAGAAGAGGTGGCATAGTAAACGGAAAGTTCGTCGACATTAATCCCCAGACTCCGCTGACGATGCTTGAAAGTCAGGATGGGTTTGGTGACAGCAGTAATGTCCAAAGGCGCAGAGACAAGCCAAGCCGCATCGCCAAGCCAAATGAAGAAAGCCGTGTTGTTGAGAATGAGATAGCCAGGGTCTATCACCCAGCCATCCTCGCCGGCTTCAATTTGACTTTGCCAGCAAACAAAGTCCTCCGAAGCTTCAAAATCATCGAAATAAGGCTCATTGTCGGTGACAACAATCACATCGCACATGGTCTTGAACGTTGTAGGTTGTGACCACTCCGATTCCATTCCTCCACCACACTTGGCTTTCACACGGAAGTTATATTCCGTGTTTGGCTCCAAACGGTCCATCAGATAAGGTTGCGAGGTCACAGTTGTTTGGTGCCCATTCAGGTCAATTGTCCAGCTTTCCTCGCCACCCGTCGTCGACCATCCAAGAAGGACTGAATTCGTTGTGATTTCAGTGGCACTCAGACCCGCAGGACGAGCACAGCCTCCAGCAGAGACTATCTCGATATCATCGACGAAAATGTAATAGCCACCATTGCAGTGACCCAAGAACGACACTTGGAAGGTGGAGCTCAAGTCGTCTATCGTAAATGAGGCATCGTAAGTATTTGACCAGTCGCTAAGGCTATAAGTGGCAAGTTGGTGCCAGTTGTCAGAGGGCGAGGTGCGATAACTCACCGTAAGCTCATCATAGGGAGGATACAAAGCCATCATGGCGTATGCGAAGCTCAAGGTAGCACTGTTGCTACCCGTCAAATCAAAGGTAGGCGATACCAGTCGAGCCTCTTGATCCGCACTGGCATTTTGGAAAGCCACCACATTTGAACCTGTACCTTGCATCACCGCCCAAGTGGCAGAACTTGTCGTCTCCACCGTCCAGCATTCCATCTCACCTGATTGGAAGTCTTCGAGGTAGGATTGGCCTGGGGCGATGGGAATGGTGCATTGTGCAACCGCAATAGCGGCATTAAGGAAGAGAGCCATTACAGTGGCAAATAGTGCTTTTGAAAAGTAGTGTTTGTTTTTCATAGTGTTTTTATTTTTGATATTGAATGATTTACGAGGCAAAGATATGTATTTATGTTGAATCGTTGAATGTTTAATTGTTTAATTGAGCCATTTATTATCAGCCGTCAGCTAATAGCACCGTATGACCAAGTTGAAAGCTGACGGCTGATAGCTTATTATCTTCTCCCAAAATAATACTGGCCCTTCCCCACCGTAGCCTTGCCATATTGGATGGCGTTCACGGGACAATGGTGGTAACAACTCATGCACATGGTGCAGTTGCCGTTCCATTTCGGGTGACCGTCTTCGAGGGTGACGTTCTTCAACGGACACGCCTCCACGCATTTGCCACAGTGGATGCAGGCATCGGTGGAATGGTACGGCTTATCGCTGGTAGCGAGCCGACTGAAACCAGGATGGATCATATATGTCTTCATCCATGCCACGCCACCTTTAACCATCTCCGAAAAATGCTCCTTGTGGGCGAGTCTAGGTATGTTGCGTGTCAATATGGCATCGGCTTTTGCATGTTTCCTTTTGACGTTCTCCTCTGTGTCAAGTTTGAAGCCCGGCAGACCGATGAAAGTCTCTGGCATCTGCACACTGAAGCAGGCCGACAGCGACCAGCCTTTTCGTGCCATGACTTTACGCATCACCTTCTCGGTAAGACCACTTTCATCGCCGCAGGTGCAGGCAAAATAAATGTAAGGCTTCGAGGTCGGCCCTTCGACAGGCTCAGGGACCTTAACTGTCAATTTCTTCATGAAATCAATCACCAATTTCGGAGATCCCCAGGCATAGATGGGAAACACGAAGCCAAGTCTTTCGCCTTCGGCCAATTCGTATTCATAATGGTTTTCGCGAGCCGCTTCAGGAATAAAGATTAATGAGTCGTTGAGACCTGCGGCAATCGTTTCTGCCACAAATTTGCTGTTGCCACAGCCTGAGAAGTAAAAGATCATAATGCTTAGTTTTAATTAGAACATACAAGCCCAGCCAAACTTTCTGGAGATTTCTCGTAACAAATTCAAGTCACCCACTGGGATAGTAATTGACACAGTTTCTTTTTGTTTATTACGCTCCTCAATATTTGCTGAATCGATATCATATTGCGTTTGCAAGTTCATCCAAATCTCAGCAGGAATACCCATAGCCTTTTCCAATGCCATGGCTACGGAAAGCGAAATCGAACGTTTTCCATTGATAGTTTCACTAAGGACAGAAGGTTTAATACCAGTCAATTCCGATAGTTGTTTCTGGGTCATGTTTCGCTCTTTCAACTCATCCTTAATCATTTCTCCAGGATGAGTCGCGACAAAAGGGGTTATTTTATTATTATTCATAGTGCTTTGAAATTTCAATTATTAATGCGTTTACAACAATTCCATTTCCATCAGGTGAACTCTCAAAATGCAATCTATATTGGGTATTTATCCACACCGCTTCCACTCCCTTCAAGTCTCCTTTCTTTTTCTCATAATGCAGCGATTTGATCAAATACAAATCTTCAACACGCGTCGCGGCCTTAATATAATTCACCGTTTTGACGTATTGCTTAACTACTTCTATAGACAACTTTTTGTATTTTCGTTCTTTAGTTGAGCCCGACATATAAAGTTCCTCTAACGCAATATCATCAAAAGCTACATTCATTTATTTTGTTTTTCAATGCGGCAAAAATAATTAAAAATAGCGAATAATTAGCAAAAACGCGAATTATTATTACGTATTTGAGATTATTGTAACTTTGCAGCTTCAAAAAAGCATCAAATGCCTAAAGACTCCCTTAATCGCTCAATACTGAAGCTCGCCATCCCCAACATCATCAGCAACATCACAGTGCCGCTGCTGGGCTTCGTTGATATGATGCTGATGGGGCATCAGGATTCGGTGGCCTACATCGGGGCCATCGGTTTGGGTGGCACCATCTTCAGTGTGATGTACTCCATTTTCAGCTTCATGCGGGCGGGCACCACGGGCTTCACGGCACAGGCTTACGGTGCCAACGACCGTTCTGAAATCGCCTATTCGCTTTATCGTTCACTCTGCATTGCCCTGCTTGCCACCGTTTTGGTGCTTTCATTGCAAAGTCCAGTGGAATGGCTCAGCATGAAGTTGCTCAACGGCAGTGAGGAAGTGTTGGCTTATACCTCAACTTATTTCCGCATGCGCATCTGGGCGGCACCGGCAGTGCTTTGCCTCTATGCCTTCAATGGTTGGTACATCGGCATGCAAAACACTACTATCCCCATGATTATAGCCATCCTAACGAATGTAGTCAATATCGTGCTAAGTGTCATTTTTGTCAATGCCATGGGCATGGGGGTCACGGGCGTGGCCTTGGGCACTGTCATCGCGCAATATTGCGGTCTGCTGACTGCCATCATTTTCCTGTTTGCCAAGTTCCGCTACCACCTCATCCCTATCCGTAGCATCCTTTTGTTTGAGAAAGACAAGCTGAAACGCTTCTTCAAAGTCAATGCCGACTTCATGATTCGCAGCATCCTGCTTGTGTTGAGCATCGCTTTCTTCAACAACCAGTCGGCCAAACTCGGCGACGACATGCTGGCCGTCAACATGATCCTAATGCAGTTCTTCTACATCTTTTCCTACTTCACCGACGGCTTTGCCTATGCCGGTGAGGCCTTGGTGGGTCGTTTCACGGGGGCGCACGACCCCAAACAACTCCGCCAAACCGTCAAGCTACTATTCCTCTGGGGCTTCTTGATTGCCTTGCCTTTCACGGTGCTCTATGCCCTCTTCCCCGATTGGTTCATCAGCCTCGTCAGCGACCAGCCAGGCATCATCCCGATGGCAAATCCTTATCATATCTACCTTGCCGCCATCCCGCTCATCACCTTTGCCGCTTTCCTTTGGGATGGTGTCTACATCGGTGCCACGGCGGCGCGTGCCATTCGCAACACTATGCTTATCTCAGCCATTGGTGTGTTTTTGCCTGCCACCTTATTATTAATGTCACGCTTCGGCAACCATGGATTATGGATTGCATTCTTGCTCTTCATGGTGGCGCGCGGCCTTTCTATGACCTTAATGGCGAAAAAGGCAGTGTTTGAAACGAAATAAATCCCTACCTTTGCCAAAATTTTCATCCATGGAAGAAATCCTCACTTTCCTCGACGACGTCCTTCATAACAACAACCGCCCTTGGTTTCAGGAGCACAAGAAGCAGTACCAAACGGCACAGGCCAATTTCAACGCCTTGGCAGAACAAATCATTGCCGGCGTTCAGAAGTTTGACGACAACTGCAAAGGCCTGACCCTGAAGGACTGCACTTACCGATTCTACCGCGACACCCGTTTTTCGCCCGACAAGCGGCCCTACAAGACCCATTTCGGCGTGTTCGTCTGTCCCGAAGGCAAGAAGTCGATGCTGAGCGGTTACTACTTCCATCTGGAAGCCAAAGAGTCGGAATACCTCGGCCACAACATGCTCTGCACGGGAATGTACATGCCCGACACGGCCATGCTGAAGACCATCCGCGACGAAATCCTCTTCAACGGTGAGCCTTTGGTGGAATCCATCGCCAAAGCCAAAGGATTTGACTTGGACACCAGCCACGCCATGAAGCGCGTGCCCAACGGCTATCCCAAAGACCATCCCCAAGCCGAGCTCTTCAAGCAACGCGACTGGCTCTTAGTGCAAGACCTCCCCGACACATGCCTCTCCGACCCGCATCTCGTAGATTGGGTGCTCTCTGAGTTCGAAAAGACCAAGGACTTCTGCCAATGGCTGAACCGGACGGTGAAAGGAGAATGACACAAAATACTGTTCACACGATGAGGCAACTGATGTTTGCAGCAGCACTCCTGCTGGGTTTGAGCTTATCGATGGTTTCGTGCGGCAGCAGGCAACAACCCCTGAGCGAAAACCCGAAAGCCGACATCGTTGAAGAAGCCGTGCCTCAGATAGAGGAGAAAGCCGTCGACACGATTTCATGGACGTACGATCATGCTGAGGACACGGTGATGATTGGGACTTATGTGTTCGCTTCGCAGCCCGTTCCAGAAGAAGTGGAAACACGCATGAGAGGTCGTTCGTTTCCCGACAAAGCCAAGATTTCCATGGACCAGCTTCGCTATCTCACGCTTCCCTATTACGATTTCGATGGAAACATTCAAAAGGGCGAGTTGGTCTGCAACAAAGCCATCGCCCACGATTTGCTTTGTATCTTCCGAGCATTGTTTTCACAGGCTTATCCCATTTACAGCATGCACCTAGTGGATGATTTTGATGCCGATGATGAGGCTTCGATGCAAGCCAACAACACCTCCTGTTTCAACTACCGTTACATCACAGGCACCAAAATCCTTTCGCGGCACGCCTATGGCATGGCTGTCGACATCAATCCTTTGCAGAACCCCTGCGTTAGAGGCAAACTGATCCAACCGTCGACGGCAGAAGATTTCGTAGATAGAAGCAAGGATTTCCCGCACAAAATCGACAAAGACGACTACTGCAAAAAGGTCTTCACCTCATACAGATTCCGCTGGGGCGGCAATTGGCGTAGGATGAAGGACTACCAGCATTTCGAGAGGTAATTTCTTCCCTCTTATGGTTGAAACTCTTATACGGACAGGCGAGGAAAACACATAAAAAATAGAGACATAGCGCGCTACGTCTCTACAATGACAAACCATCCCAATCAACTCACGCCAGCTCAAACTGCTCCAAGAACTTCATGTCGTTCTCGAAGAACAAGCGCAGGTCGTTGATGCCGTATTTCAGCATGGCGATACGTTCCACACCCATGCCGAAGGCGAAACCGGTGTATTTCTCTGGGTCGATGCCGCTGGCGATGAGGATGTTGGGGTCACACATGCCACAGCCCAAGATTTCAACCCAACCCGTGTGCTTGCAGATGTTGCAGCCTTTGCCGCCGCAGATATTGCATGAGATGTCCATCTCCGCCGAAGTCTCAGTGAAAGGGAAATAGGACGGACGGAAACGCACCTTAGTGCCCTCGCCGAAGAACTCCTGCACGAAGTGGTACAAGGTCTGCTTCAGGTCAGCGAAAGAAACGCCTTCATCGATATACAAGCCCTCAATCTGGTGGAAGATGCAGTGGGCGCGGGCCGAGATAGCCTCGTTGCGGAACACGCGACCAGGGGCGATGATGCGGATGGGGGGCTGGTGAGTTTCCATCACGCGGACCTGTACACTCGAAGTATGGGTGCGCAGCAATACATCCGAAGCCTTGTTGACATTGGGCTCCTTGCTGATGAAGAAGGTGTCCTGCATGTCGCGAGCGGGATGGTCGAGCGGGAAGTTCAAGGCCGAGAACACGTGGTAATCGTCCTCAATCTCGGGGCCTTCGGCGATGGTGAAGCCGAGGTGCGAGAAGATCTCGTTGATGTCGCGGCGTACAATGGACAATGGGTGACGGGCACCCTTCATGTCGGCGGCAGGCATGCTCATGTCGAAGCCGGCATCATTGCTATGCTGGCTCTCAAACTTTTGCAGTTGCTCTTCCACCTTGTCCTGCACGACATTCTTCAATTCATTGAGCTTCATACCCATCTCCTTGCGGAGCTCGGGAGCCACGGTCTTGAAATCAGCAAACAAGGCAGGGATGACGCCTTTCTTACTCAAATAAGTGATGCGGAAGTTCTCCAAAGCCTCTTTGCTATCGGCTTGGAAGTCACGCACTTGGGACAGTATCTCTTCGATTCTTTCTTTCATGGGATTTTATTGATTAATGGCAGCAACTTTTCTCACTGCTTTTTTGGCAATTTTTTTCACAGCCTTTTTCAATCGTGACGGAAATGATGGTTACAGGCTCGACAGGCACATCCATACGGCCGGTCTTCACAGCGGCAATCTTGTCGACAACCTCAAGGCCTTCGGTCACCTCGCCGAACACGGTGTAGTCGCCATCAAGATGAGGGGTACCACCCACGGTCTTGTAGGCTTGACGTTGTTTGGCTGACAAGACTTTGCCGGAACGGTTTTCAAACATATCCAACCATTTGTCATCATACACCTTGCCTTGCACGATGTAGAACTGCGAACCGCTGGAGGCTTTCTTGGGGTTCACCTGGTCGGGCTGACGAGCAGCAGCAAGCGCACCTTTCTTATGGAAGTGGTTGTCCTTAAACTCGGCAGGAACGGTGTAGCCCGGGTCGAGGCGACCATCGGCATTCTGTCCGCCTTGGATCATAAACTGGTTGATGACGCGATGGAAGGGCGAACCATTGTACCAGCCATCGTTCACCAATTTGATGAAGTTGTCGCGGTGCTGCGGGGTGTCGTTATAAAGCTTGGCCTTAATCGTTCCCATGCTTGTCTTGATGACAACCACGGTCTCCTTTTCTGTTGCTTTTTGTGCCGTGCAGGTCAGGCCTGCGATAATCAAAACAGCTAAGATCAGTTTTTTCATATTTCTAAGTATTTAAAATTCAAAATTTAAGATTCAAAATTCAAAATTCCTCATTCAACATTCAAATTCCTCATTCATTCACGATGGAATACGTAACTTCGAGCCTCATTTTCTCACCATTTGTGGCTTCGGGGCCGTTGATGACATATCGTGTCGCGTTGTAGGCTGCACCATTGATGCCCAAACTGAGGCCTAAGTTTTCCTTCTTGTTCATAATCATGTTTTGCAAATACTCCGTGATGCGGAAACTCACCGAATGCTTGCTTGAGTTGTAGGCGCCATCAAAGAAAGTACCGCCTTCGAAATAGTCGGGCAAGAGATAGGTGGAGGTATCGCTATTGAAACCCAAAAGGATCAAGTTGCTCGGAGCTTTATACACGGAGTCCATCAAAGTCATCGAAGCGGGCAGAACGAGCTTGGCCTCGTTGACCACGAGTCGGCAACCCTCCAACGTGTCGGCCCAATGACAGATATTAGGAAATAACACCTTAGCTTTCACTCCACCCATGGACTGCAAGTAAAGGGTCGACTGACCCAATGCCGTCTGGTCATCCAACAGCTGGTTCACAAACTCGGGACTACCTTGCGAATAGTCATGATCGAAATGGTTGAAATAAGTATCAGATGAGGTCACATAGAAGTTGTAGCGCTTGGGCTTCTCGGGAGTGGCCGCATTGTGATAGTAGAGCTGCAATAACGTATAAGTATTGTTGGTCAGGTTGATGGAGCTAATGGCACCATTCATACCCACAGGAGCGCAAGTCACGTAAAGGCCTTTGAAGTATTGCTTGAAGAGGTCGGGGCGAGAATAGGCCGCGGTGTCGAGGTTGACAAGGTAATTGCCCAACTCCTGACTCAACGGAATGCGGATGATGGGCTGGGTTATTGTATCAGTGCCAATGATATGCACTTTAGTCCTCGGATGAGGTCTGAATTGATACCCGTTGGCATGGTCGACATTGCCCGTAGCCACCGTCGAATGGTTGTAATAGGTGGTCTCATACGAAAGCGTGTCGGTCAGTTCGTAGGCATGTGCCGTCTGCATCATCGTGGTGTCGCCATAATAGCCAATGAGGCAGAGTTGCAGCACCAACGAGTCGACCACAGGGTTACTACCGAAACTCTGTCCAGCCACCGAGGGGCGGAACTGGGTATAGAATCCAGCCTCTGTATTGCCGAAGACGGGGTCGTGCATGGCACCCAACAAGGCGTTGATTGCATTGTCTGTCGCCACAGAGTCTAGAAATGAATGACAGATGATTTCGGTGGTGTCAGTATGATAGATGGCGATGTAATTGTCATCAGAAATAAGGTTGTTGCCGATGGTCTCAGGCGACTTCTTGCACGAGGCAAAAGCCAACATACCAATCATTAACGCCAAGCCAATCAGAGCAGTTGAATGATGTGTTTTCATCAGGTCGAAAATTAGTTGAGGTATTCTTGTGAGATAACTCAAAAACGCTGTCCTTATTGTTTTTGAAGGAGAAGGTCGTAAAACTCGTTGCAAGCCTGAGCGTAGTGCACCTGCTCCGGATAGGTAAGCACGGGCTTCTTGATGGTTTGCAGATAGGCGGCAATCTCGGGATGCAGGTTCTCCGTGCAGACCACAATGCCGTCGGAATAGTCGATGGCGGCCTTGGTGAGGTTGACGTAGTTGCCTTCCTTGAAATACTTGAGGTCCTTGGCCGTCATACCCGGCAATTTCATCATCTTGTCGAACCCAGGCTTGAAGTCTTCCTTGAAGCCGTCATCGTAGATGGAATAAACGATTTTTGTCTCGTTGAAAAGCGGGTTGTCCTTGACGTTCATGGCACGCTTGATGTAGACCGGCATCAAGGCCGAAATCCAACCGTGGCAGTGAATGACATCGGGCGACCAGTTGAGTTTCTTCACCGTCTCGATGACGCCACGCGTGAAGAACACGCAGCGATAGTCGTTGTCATCGCTAAACACGCCCTTTTCGTCATACATCAAGTACTTTTTCTTCGTAAAGAAGTCATCGTTGTCAATGAAATAGATCTGCATCCTTGCCTTCTGGATAGAGGCCACCTTGATAATCAACGGGTGGTCCGTGTCGTTGATGATGAGGTTCATACCCGAAAGGCGGATCACCTCGTGAAGTTGGTTGCGGCGCTCGTTGATAACGCCGTACCGGGGCATGAAGATACGGATTTCCTTACCGCTTTCTTGCGTGGCCTGTGGCAGGTAGCGACCGATGAGGCTCATCGGGGTCTCCGGCAGATAGGGTGCGATTTCCTGATGGACGAATAGTACTCTTGTCTTGCTAGTCATGGACGTTAGTTTGCTTAGAAACTACAAAATTACGCATTTTTTTTGGAATAACGCAAGAAAAAATTCAAATTTATTGATTTACAATCTTTTCAACTATGGCTACTGGCAGATGGCTTATGGCTCGCTCAACAAATAGTGCAACCCTCACACCATGGGTGAAGCGTGCCATAAACCAAAAGCCATAGGCCATCAGCCAACAATAATACAATTGACTACGTCGAAATCGAAGATTCAACGAAGTTAATTATCATTTCAACAATTCAACAATTCAACAATCAACAATTCAACAATCAACAATAATCCATATCTTTGCAAACTCAAACCGCATAACACCTCAGCCCGCTATGGAATACGAACACTTTGAAAACCAGGAGCATGAATGGGAATCGAACCTTAAGGTCACCGAAGGCGTGGAAGGTCCCATCCAAGTCAATCCGAACGCTTTGGAGCGCATGAAGCGCAACCAGCAACAGCTGATGCCGCTGGAATGGTATGTCGACGGCATCCTCAAAGGCGACCGCGTGGCGCTCAGCAAGGCCATCACCTTGGTGGAGAGTGCCCTGCCCAAGCATCAGGATTTGGCGCAACAGATCATAGCGGCTTGTCTTCCCCATGCGGGAAAGGCTCTTCGTTTGGGTATCACTGGCGTTCCAGGCGCGGGCAAAAGTACCTTCATCGAGGCTTTGGGCGTGCATTTGTGTAACAAAGGACAAAAACTTGCTGTGTTGGCCATCGACCCCTCAAGCCAACGCTCCAAGGGCAGTATCTTGGGCGACAAGACCCGCATGGAAACGCTTTCGGTGCATCCCAATGCTTATATCCGTCCTTCGGCCTCGGCAGGCACTTTGGGCGGTGTGGCTCGCAAGACAAGAGAAACGATCATCCTTTGTGAAGCAGCGGGATACGATACCATTTTTGTGGAGACCGTGGGCGTAGGCCAATCCGAGACAGCGGTGCATTCCATGGTCGATTTCTTCCTGCTCATATTAATCAGCGGAGCTGGCGACGAGCTGCAAGGCATCAA
Source organism: Bacteroidales bacterium (assembly GCA_017428285.1). The sequence continues at coordinate 24,474 of JAFRRE010000124.1, forward strand.
GCGCGGCATCATGGAGATGGCCGACGGCATCGCGGTGAACAAAGCCGATGGCGACAATGTGATGCGCGCCAACCGCGCTGCTGCCGAATGTCGTAACGCGCTGCACCTCTTCCCCCTACCCGAATCGGGACAAGAGACCAAGGTGCTGACCTGCTCCGCCTTGACGGGTTTCCAAATCGACGAGGTGTGGCAGATGGTCGCCGACCACGTGCAAGCCATCCGCGACAACGGCTATCTTTATAAGAAACGCGCCCAACAGGACGTACAGATGATGTACGACTCGATGGACAGCGCCTTGAAAAATGATTTCTACCAGAACCAACTCGTTGCCGATCTGCTCCCCTTGGTCGAAGCCGATGTGCGCGGCCAACGCTTGAGCGCGTATATCGGGGCACAGAAATTGCTGGATGCTTATTTCAATATGTTGAAACGGGAATAATATTAGTAGGGACGTAGCGCGCTACGTCTCTACAAAACCATATCATTCCGACATTTTCCGATATTCCCCCGCCTTCTCCTCTTCCCCATTGAGGGCATATAATTCGCTAAGGTTTCGACATACCTCCTTGCGGACGTTTTCTTGTGCCTCGGTCAGCGGACCTTCGCCCAGTTTGGACAAAACGCGTTCATATTCCGCTATCAGTTCAGGGCCTTCCTCGCTGTTCGACTCCATTGTCTTGGCGTTGTTGAAGGCAATCATCCAGTCTCTTAGTGCCATAATTCTCGCTTTTGTTTGCGCAAAAGTAGGAAAAAACAGCGTAATCAAAGGAAAAAACAGCATTTATTCTTCTTTTGAACAAGGATGACGAAATAATTACTATCTTTGCGCAAAATTGAATGCCTTAGTACGGCCCTTCGACAAGCTCAGGGACCTCCACAACACATTGAAGCGAAGGTCGTTGAGCCTGTCGAAACGCCGGTGAAATCTTTGAATTTTAAATCTTGAATTTTTAAATCTTTAAATCTGAAATACAAATCGTAATGGACCAAAGAATTGCCATGAACCCCAATCGTCTGGTGCAGTACCTTCAGAAGCCTGCAGCAGAGTTCACTCGCGCCGACATCATCCGTTATTGCGAGGAAAACCAAATCGAATTCGTCAACTTCCACTATTGTGGC
>JAFRRE010000125.1 GCA_017428285.1 Bacteroidales bacterium
GAATGGCATCAGGGCGAGGTGGCGGGCACGCTTGATGGCTTGGGCGACCTTGCGCTGATATTTGCTGGAAGTGCCGGTGATGCGGCGAGGCAGGATCTTGCCCTGCTCGTTGACGAACTTCAGCAAGAAATCGGCATCTTTGTAGTCGATGTACTTGATGCGGTTCTTCTTGAAGCGGCAGTATTACTTTCTTTTGGTATCGACTGCTATGGGAGTCAGATATTTGATGTCGTTGTTATTGTTCACTTGTGCCATTTTTCTTCTTTTTTAATTGTTCAACATTAGGCTTGGGCTTCCTCGGCGGCAGCTTCGGCTTTCTTGCGTTTCTTCTCGTTGTAGGCAATGGCGTGCTTGTCGAGCTTCACGGTGAGGAAGCGCATGACGCGCTCGTCACGCTTCAGTTCGGTTTCGACATCGGCAATTACATTACCCTCGGCCTTGTACTCAATGAGTTGGTAAAAGCCCGTGGACTTCTTTTGGATAGGATAGGCAAGCTTGCGCATGCCCCAGTTCTCTTCATGAACGATCTCTGCGCCATTATTGGTCAGATGGTCTTCATACTTCTTTACCGCTTCCTTCATCTGTTCGTCAGACAAAACGGGAGTTAAAATGAAAACGGTTTCGTACTGATTCATAATTGAATTGATTGATTATTAAGTAATTAGTGTTTAATACTACGATTCTGAAATCGTGGGTGCAAAAGTACGACTTTTTTCTTAATCTACAACACTTTACAAGAAATTATTTTGTCAAGCATGAACTCAGCTGCATGGCCGTCGCCGAAAATATCGGGGAAAGCAGTGGGCGGGTTATTCTTGAAGTGTTGCCAAGCGTCAATGATGCGGCTTCCGTCGGCATCGGCAAGGATGGCGTTGCCGGTCTGAACGATTTCCACCCATTCGGTCTCTGGCCTGAGGATGATACAAGGCTTCTTGAAGAAATAGGACTCCTTTTGCACACCACCCGAGTCGGTGATTACCAATTGGGCGTGACGCTCAAGGGCGATGATCTCCAAGAAGGAAACGGGTGGAATTAAAATGATATTCGGGCTGTTGAAAATCTGCTCCTGAAGCTTCTCCTCAAGGTTGGTTTTCAAGAGTTTGGATGTCCTTGGGTGTAAAGGCAACACGACTTGACATTCCTTTGATAGACGGATTAAGGCACTGAAAATGGCGCTGAGGCGTTGGGGTTGGTCGGTGTTGCTGTCGCGGTGGATGGTGGTCAAAATGAAAGGCTTGCCTTTTAGTTCCAAGCGCTGTATGATGTCGGTCTTTTCTTCGGCAATGTTGGCAAAATGCAGACTGTTGTCGTACATGATGTCGCCGCAATGGTAGACCTTGGGATTGTCGATGGTTGGTTTAGCGGTCCCTGAGCCCTCGGTTCCTGAGCTTGTCGAAGGAGTCGAAGGGCCGCCTTCATCGATAGAAAACCCTTCCCGTTTCAGATTTTCCAGTCCAGCCTTGGTAGGCGTGAAGAGCAGGGTGGAGCAGTGGTCGCACACGATGCGGTTGATTTCCTCGGGCATGCTTTTGTTGAACGAGCGCAGTCCTGCTTCGATGTGGACGATGGGCACATGGATTTTGGCGGCTGCCACGGCACCGGCGAGGGTTGAGTTGGTATCGCCATAGAGCACGATAAAGTCGGGTCGCTCCTTTATTAATATAGCTTCGATGCCTTCGGTCATGCGGGCAGTCTGTACGCCATGTGAGGCCGAGCCAACATGAAGGTTGTAGTCGGGACGCGGGATTTGCAGCTCATCAAAGAAGATCTGCGACATGTTGTCATCGTAGTGTTGTCCCGTGTGGACAATGACTTCTTGTATGCGGTCGGCATAATGGTTACGGATGGCGCGGCTCAATGCGGCTGCTTTGATGATTTGGGGTCGAGCCCCGATGATGGTGACAAGTTTCATGGGTGTGTGTTGTTTCAAAAGGTCATTTCTCCATGGTCGCGGAAGCTGTAGTAGCGTTCGTTACCGATGATGATGTGGTCGATGACGGCGATGTCTAAGAGTTGGCCGGCCGACGCGATTTTTTGGGTCAGTAAACGATCATCCTTGCTGGGTCGTGGGTTACCCGAGGGGTGGTTGTGGCCCAAGATGATGCATGTAGCGCCGTAGTTCAAGGCGTGTTTGAAGATGATCCTTGGGTCGGCGATGACATTGGTCGTTCCTCCGTTGCTGATGCATTCCACTTTCAGTTCGTGGAAGCTTTGGTCGAGGTACATGACAAGGAAATGCTCCTGCTTCATGTCATCGATATGGGAAAGGAAACGTTCGAACGAGGTTGTGGAGTCTTTGACCTCGTCGGGAAGGTTGGCTTCTGCGCCGCGGCGGCGTTTGCCGAGTTCAAGGGCGGCCATTATGGTGATGGCCTTGGCTCTGCCAACGCCTTTGAAGGTTTCCAACTCCTTCAGCGAGAAATTGGAGAGGTTGATGAGGTTGTTGTTGGCTTTGCCCAAGATTTCGCGAGCCAGGTCCACTGCCGATTGCCCCTCTTTGCCGGTACGCAAAAGAATAGCCAAAAGCTCCGAGTCGCTCATGGCAGCCTTGCCTTTCTCGGCCATTTTTTCACGAGGCCTGTCATCCTTTGCCCATTCCTTGATGGATTTCTTCTGGGTCATGTAAGTGAAGTTTTTCGGGCGGTAAAGATAGCGTTTTTCTGCTTACCTCAAGCAAAAAAGCCTCTTCCACAGAGTAGAAGAGGCACCAACATGTATGAATAAAACTTCCAATTATGCCAATTTTGCCGTGAACTTCGTCAGCTTCGACTTCAGGTTGGCGGCTTTGTTCTTGTGGATGATACCGCGCTTGGCGACCTTGTCGATAACGGAGTACAACTTAGAAAGTTGTCCTTCGGCTTCCGACTTGCTGGTCAAAGCCCTGAATTTCTTGATTTCGTTACGCATGTTCTTGGCGTAGTAACGGTTGTGCAAGCGTCTCTTCTCAGTCTGACGAATTCTCTTGATTGCATCTTTGTGGTTTGCCATATCTCTTATTCCTTTATGCTTTTTGTTCTTTTTATTTTGGGCTGCAAAATTACAACTTTTCTTCGAAATGCCAACCCATTATTTGAATTTTTTTCAATAAAAAATGTATAAATCTGATTTATAATGCGTTAAAAGCCATCTTCTCTTCGTTTTCACGGTGGATGATTTCATTGAGCCTTATATTAATAAAGGTGTTCTTTTCCAGGTCTTTTCCGCTAGCGATGAGGGGAATGTAATTTTCGCCATAGCCTCGTGCCACGCCTTTGCTGTCGATACGCTCGATAAGCATGCGTTGGGTCTTGCCTTGCATCATCTCAAAATACTTGGTTTTGTTCTCCAAAGAGATTCTTCGCATGACTTCACTGCGTTCCGTCTTGATGCTTTCAGGTACTTGGTTAGGCATTGTGGCTGCCTTTGTGCCATTGCGAACCGAGTATTTGAAAGTGTGAATGTGGCTGAATCCGATTTCTCTCGCAAAGTCGCAGCTTTCCTTGAAAGTCTGTTCTGTCTCGCCGGGGAAGCCCACAATGATGTCGGTGGTGAGGTTGAAGTCGGGACGGAAGGTCTTGATGCGTTGGCACATGTCACGGAACTGGTCGACGGTGTAGAAGCGGTGCATCCGTTTCAAGGTGTCGTCGGAGCCGCTTTGCAAACAGATGTGCATGTGGGGAGCGAGTTTCTCATGTTGGAAGAGCTGCAAAAAACGGTCACTAAACTGATCAGGCTCGATGGAGGAGACTCGGACACGAAAGTCACCGTCGATTTCCAGGATGTTTTCCACGAGTTGTTCGAAGTTCGTGTTCTCATATTGGTAACGCCCCATGTTGACACCGGTCAGCACGACTTCCTTGAAGCCGTGGGCGATGACTTCGCGCACATTATTATATATGTCCTTGGCGGGACGGCTTGTGGAGCGTCCTCTTACCATCGGGATGATGCAATAGGAGCAAAAGTTGTTGCAGCCATCATGGATCTTGATGAGGCTGCGGGTGTGGAAGGTGTCGAAGGCAGGCTGGTAGCTGAACAGGTCGCGGTCGTAGCCCTCAGGGTCGCTGTGACCTATGCGGAAATGCTCGTCGATGATGTCGAATAGGGCGGCTTTGCGCTCGTTGTCGATGACATAGTCGGCGATGCCTGAGCGGAGTAGCTCTTCTTTGCGGTGGTTGACCATGCAGCCAGTGACGGCAATCAAAGCATTAGGGTGTTTGCGTCGAATCTGGTGAATGGCCTGACGGCATTTCTGGTCGCTGGTGTTGGTGACGGTGCAGGTGTTCACGACGAAGACATCGGCGTCGGCATCGCTGTCGGCAATGTCATAGCCCGCCGCTTTGAAGCGCGAAGCCAAAGCGTCGGTCTCGTATAGGTTGACACGGCAACCTAAAGTCTTGAACGCTACTTTCTTCATCGACTCTAAACTCTAAACTCTAAACTAATACTCCCTCAATCGACAGCGGCGAAGCCGAAGTCACTTTTACATTCACAATCTGCCCAATCAAGTTGATGTCTCTTGAAGCAAACCGGATAACAATCTTGCCTTCTGTATGGCCGGTGAGGTAGCCGTTCTTGCGGTCCTGGCTCTCTACCAGCATCTTGACGGTCTTGCCGACAAGGCCTTGGTTGTAGACAAGGCTGTGTTTCATCAGCTCTTCGGTGAGACGGTGGTAACGCTCACGCTTCACCTCCTTCGGCACATCGTCATCCCATTCCGAGGCCACGGCACCGGGACGCACACTGTACTGCGCTATGAACGCCATATTGTACTTGAACTCCTCCATAGCCTTGCGCGTGTTTTCAAACTCCTCTTCGGTTTCATGGGTGAAGCCCACGATGATGTCGGTGAAGATGGTGGCCGTTGGTAGTTTCTCACGGATGGTTTCGATGATATGTCTATAAGTGGCCAGGTCGTGGTGGCGGTTCATGCGTCGCAACATGTTCTCGTCGCCACTCTGGATGGGGATGTGAATCTGCTTGCCGAGGCAGTCGTATTGTGCCATCACTTCGATGACATCATCCTTCATATCACGGGGATGCGGTGCGGTGTAATATACCCAAAACTCCTTGCCACTTGCCTTGCCGTATTCGCCCACGCGGCGCAGCAGCTCGGCAAAGTCAATCTCTTCGCCTTTCTTGTCGAGGCCGTAGGAGTTGACATTCTGTCCCAACAAAGTGATGCTCTTGTAGCCTTTTTCAACAAGGTCTTTCAACTCAGCCAAAATCTCTTCCGACGGACGCGACACCTCGCGGCCACGGGTGTAAGGCACGGCACAGTAGGTGCAGAACTTGTTACAGCCGTTCTGGATCGGGATGAAGGCCTCGAAACTGGAGGTCAGCGTCGGCGTGATAGCCCAGAATTTGTCCATGTTGGCCGAAGGATTGATCTTGTCATCCTTATGAAACAGGGGAGCCAATGGTTTAACAACAGGTTGGTATTCAATCTCTTCTCCAAATTTCAATGAGGCTGGCGTGACGATGCCATATTGGCGAATCATCTCGGGCAGGTTGGGCAGTTCGTTCATGGCGAAGACTAGGTCGAAGAGCTTGAGGAAACGCAGACGGTCGGCGGGCAGGATGCAGCCCGACACGAAGGTGATGACATTCTGGCGGTTCTTCATGGCGTTCCATTTCTCGATGCGGCCATACACCTTGTCGATGCCTTTCTGGCGTACCGAGCAGGCGATGATGCCGAGGATGGTGGCCTCGTCTTCGTTTTCGGTTTGGACAAAGCCCATGCCGTTGAGCACTGTGCGCACGCGTTCCGTGTCGCTTAAGTTCATTTGGCAGCCTAAGGGGAGAAGAAAGTATTTCATTCAGTTATCAGTTGATAGTTGTCAGTTGTTCAGTTAAAGCAGGTCGCTGAGTACTGAGTCCGTCGAAGTATCGAAACACCGTCCATACAATAGTCGGCCCTTCGATGGGCTCAGGAATCCTTAGCTTGTTGAATTGGGCGGCAAAATTAATATAAATTTTGTGGAAAATATGTATTTTTGCCCGCCGAAAGTGCAGAAAATGAAACGATGCAAAGTTAAAATAGCGTATTTGCTGTTGGCGGTTTATCTGCCAATGCTACTGTTGGCATCGTTTCACGTGCATACCAATCCTTTGGATTGCAACGGTGTGGCGAATGAACGGCACACGTCGGAATTGGAGGGGGACGATTGTCTCCTCTGTCAGTTCCAGCAACTTGTCTATGAAGACGCGCTCCAAGTGTCCGTGACTTTCATCTTGCCTGAAATTGAGGTAAATGTCCAGCCTTTCACCGTTGAAGAGCAAAGTGTCTTTGAAACCAGTTCTCTTTCACGCGCACCTCCTGTCTTGTTGTAAATTATAGAGAATCAATTTACTACATTACTAATTTATCAACAAGACTAAAATGAAAAAAACATTATTATTAGGCTTGTCATTGGCTTGTGCATTGCCGATGACAGCCCAGGGGTTGCCTGACTCTACCGATATGTTTTTCAGGCATTTGGAATTGAAAGAGGTGATGGTGACGGGTGCCGTGGGCGATATGAAGATGAAAGAATCGCCTATGCCCATTTCTATACTTCAAGCCAAAGAACTGCATCAATTGTCATCCACCAACCTGATAGATGCAATAGCCAAACAACCAGGCATTGCACAAATCACCACTGGGAGTGGCATTTCGAAACCTGTCATCCGAGGATTGGGTTACAATCGTATTGTGGTGATCAACGATGGCATCCGTCAGGAAGGTCAGCAATGGGGCGATGAACATGGTGTGGAAATCGACGGCAATGACGTTGGCTCGGTGGAGATATTGAAAGGTCCCGCCAGCTTGATGTATGGATCCGACGCTATGGGTGGTGTGTTGGTGTTCAAAGGGATGCCGACCCTGCCGGAAGGAACAATCAAAGGTAATGTAAATGCCGAGTATCAGACTAACAACGGATTGTTTGGAGGCTCATTCAACCTTGCCGGCAACCAAAAAGGCTTCACATGGGATGCCCGTTACAGCGAGAAACATGCTCATGCCTATAAGAATCGTTTCGACGGCTATGTGCCCAATTCCCAGTTTGAGGAAAGGGCTTTCTCTTTGAAGACGGGTTTGATGCGCTCATGGGGTTTCACCAACCTCAAGTTTGGGTATTACAACCTCAATCCGAGCATTGTGGAAGGTGAACGCGACTCGGTGACGGGCGAGTTGCTGTCGGAGAATGAGAATCTGCTTACCTACCGTCATGGCTTGCCTTATCAAAGAGTGTATCATTACAAGGCAGTTTCGGAGAGTTTTATCAACCTTTCATCGGGCTATCTAAAGGTGATAGCTGGTTATCAGCAGAATCGTCGCAAGGAGTTTGAGGAATCGATGGATGAATATGGTCTGTATCTGCAACTCCATACGCTGAACTACGATGTCCGTTACGTCTCGGAAGAAATGTCGGGTTGGAAGTTTTCGACAGGCCTGAACGGTATGGGACAAAAATCGCTCAATTTGGGTGATGAATTCCTCATCCCCGATTATGCCCTGTTCGACGCTGGAGTATATGCAACGGCTTCCAAGAACTTGGCCCGTTGGAATTTAAGTGGAGGCTTGCGTTTCGACTACCGCTATTTGAACGCGAAAGGATTGGAAGAAGATGGTGAAGTGCGGTTTGAGGATTTCACGCGACATTTCAGTGGTGTCACGGGCAGTGTCGGTGCGACTTGTGAGGTCACGGAGCGTTTGGATGTGAAACTCAACCTGGCTCGAGGCTTCCGTACGCCCAACATCAGCGAACTGGCCTCCAATGGCGAACACGAGGGTTCGTTGAGGTATGAGATTGGAAATCATGATTTTAAATCTGAGTATAGTTTGCAAGCAGACTTGGGTCTCGATTATGCCACACGCTATTTCGAGTTGCATAGTGCTGTGTTTGCCAACCATATCAGCAATTACATCTATCTGCACCGTATCGATAGTATCATCGAGCCTGATTTGATGACTTTTGCCTACGCTCAGGGTGAGGCGATGCTGATGGGATTTGAGGCTAGTGTTGATATCCATCCCATCCATGCCCTTCATGTCGGAACTGCTTTCTCGTATGTCCAGGCACGACTATTGCAACAGCCCGAGGAGATGCGTTGGCTTCCTATGATGCCGGCACCGCGGCTTTCGACAGATGTGAAATATGAGATTACACACGACGGCGAGGTCCTCAATAATGCCTATGTCTCCGCGAGGATGGACTGGTATCTGAAACAAGACCATTTTTATGCCGCCTACAACACTGAGACTATGACGCCTTCATACCTCTTGCTGGGTCTGTCAGTAGGAACGGATGTCTTGGTCAAGGGAAAAAAGGTCGCCGAGTTGAGCGTAATCGTGGACAACCTTACGGATGTATGCTATCAAGACCATCTGAACCGCTTGAAGTATGCCGATTTCAATGTCGTGACGGGTAGGCAAGGCGTGTTCAATATGGGTCGCAACATCGTTTTCAAACTGACGGTGCCCATTGGCTGATGTTAGTCATACACCAAACGGATGATGTCCTTGAGAATCTCATCGTTTTGGTCGTGAGGGGGCATTTCGTGAGTGCTGCAACCGCGAAGCAGGATTTCTGCCCTTTGAATCGCCTCGGGTTCAAGACAATCCGAGGCGATTTGTATGTCTTTGATGACAGAATTTGCCTCGTCGATGTGCAGCGATATTTCCACACCGCCCCAGGAGAAGCGGTTTTTTTTCGTGGTCTTGAACTGCTCCCAACGGCCGAAAAGGAAGTCGTTTGATGCGATGTGTGCTTTGATGGCTTGCACTTCGCTATTATTAATAAAGGTGTCAAAGTCTAGCATTTCCGCCTCGCCATCGTAAACCTTTTCAAACGAGGCAATCAAAGGTTGCTTGATGTTCTCGGAGGTCAGGTCAGGGATGAGTTCGCTGAGGTTAATGACCCTTGATGCCACGCTCTTCACCCCGTTTTTCAGCAGTTTGGCCTTGTCGACAATGAGGTAGCGTTGCATCATCGCGCCATCGGTCTTGATGAGAATGGTGCCGTGGTGAAGGTTATTTCTCTGACCTTTCGCAAAGGCGTTACCGCTGAATTTGCGCCCTTGGCAGGTGAGGTCGTTGCGGCCAGAGATTTCGGTTTGTAAACCATAAGAAAGGAGTGCATTTTGAATCACGGAGAGCTGTTTTTTCACATCATACAGCTTTTTGTCGGCAATGAAGGAGAAGTTGATGTTGCCCAAGTCGTGATAGACAGCTCCGCCGCCCGTACCGCGTCGCATAAGGTGACCGCCTTCATCAAGCAGAAGTTTGACGTTGCATTCTGCGTAAGGGTTTTGGTTGAAGCCGATGACCACGGTCTGTTGGTTTTTCCAAAGGTACAAAGTAACGACACCTTCCTCTTGGCGTTCCGTGAGGTATTGCTCGACGGCGCGATTGAGGAAGGGGTCGTACTGCGGGCTTATAATAACTTGTAGCCTGCTCATAATGTATGTGTTACGGCTTATTTCTTGTCGACCATCACTTTTTGGCTGACCAAACGGCCGTCTTCTGTCAAACCTTGGAGGATGTAGACACCAGTGTTCAGTTCGCTCATGTGGTTGGCGCTGATTCGCTGGCCTTTCATGTTGTAAACATTCAGCACGTTGATGATTCTGTTGTCGACATTTTCCTCAATTCCAGTGACCTCGATTTGAACAAAGTCCTCTCCTTCGGGGGTGAGGGCAAATTCGGATTCGCAGTGCTCGTAAACAGCGGTCAGCTGATAGGTGTATTGTCCTAAGCCGCATTCATCGAAATAAGAGGTGGCATCGGCTTCCACTTCGATGATGACCTGATCCTTGTAGATTTCGCTGTATCGATAGAGGTTATAATGCAGGGGCTGGGTCTCAGGGGCTATCCAGCTAATTTTCACACCAAATAGTTGCTCTTCCATATCATAGACATATTCGCCTTCAAGGTTCTCTGGTGGGAAGCAAGTGATGACTGGTGGTTCGATGGGCCCCATGGTGCCGTCAGGACCGATGTTTTGGCCGTAAATGCCGCCGTCAATGCAATTCACCCAAGTCACAATGTTTTGACCCATGATGAAACCTGGGGTGTTGTCGCATACCGTCCTTCTATAGACATTCGAGCACAAGGTCTTGGCCCATAGTTGGTTGCCGTTCATATCTACGCCCATCGCCTCGATCGTGGTGAAGTAGGAGTTACTGGGACTGCTTTTCGTGTAAATCACGCTGAAACCGCTGCCGTCCTCAAAAGCATCGACCATGATGTCGGCATAGGAGACGCCTACATAATCGGCCAACAGGATGCCTTCTCCCCAAATTCTTTCGCCCGTGGCGGTGATGCGGTTGACATAAAGTCTTGACTGGCTTTGCGTCGAGGCATCGGTCTGCTCGTATGCTACGATGAGGTCGTGGCTGACGGGGTCGACAGCGCCGTAGGCGTAACCATAGTAGTTCATCGGGTCGGTGGAATGCACCGATATGCCGTTCTGGTCGTTGATGGTGGAAAAACCTATCTCATTGAAATGAAAAACATAAGTGTTGAAGGCTCCTCCGATGCCAGGATGCCAAATGTAGGCATATCCGCCGCCCATGCCATCAGCAATAGCCTTATGGATATAGGTGGATTGGAAAGTCTGCGAAGACATGAGGAGTTGGTCGGGACTGATGATGCCACCCTCCGGCGTGACAGCGATGACATAAAGCTCCTTGTCGGTATAAAAACCAGAGCCCACTTTTTCGTAAGTGAGCAGCACATTGTTGTCGATGCTCAAAGTGAGTTGGCCGAACATGCACTTGTATCCGCCGCTGTCGCTGATGGTGGTGGTGGGTCCTAAAGTGCCATCGGCACCAACATATTGCAAATAGAGATTGGTGTAGTCAAAGCCTAAGGCCCAAAAACCGCCATCGTCGCCGGCTGTCAATTCGGTGCGCGAAAAGCCAAGGCCACCAAATAGTTGCAAGCCTTGTTCTCCCCAAACGAAATTGCCGTCAGGATCAATCTTCACAGCGTATGTGAAGCCGTCGTAAGTGGCAAAACAACTCACCACGCAGCCATCGGTGGTGGTAGTCATGGCGACACCTTCCGACATCGACGAAAATTCATGTCCGCCGATATGGATGCCGTCATTGCCCCATTGAGGCACACCTTCAAAATTAAGGCGCTGCAAGGTGGGTGACCAACCATTGGAGGCTGATCCTTCCCATTGGACATAAGTGTCACCAGTGTTTGTGTTGGTGGAGAGATAGACTTCGCCGTCGTTGTTACCGCAGTTGGCGATGAAAGTGTTGTTAATCGGGTCGTCGACCCATTGGGCATGCAGTGCTGTGAAAACCAATAAGCCTGCTAAGAAAAGTACAAGTTTTTTCATGATGATATGATTTTTAGATTCCATTTATTGATTGTTTAATACGACCTTCTTTGTGACAAGTTTGCCAGTGGAGGTTAGCCCTTGGATGATGTAAACGCCTGAACTCAGTTCACCAAAGTTAGCTTTGCGAATCACCTGGCCATTGGTGGAATAGATTTTTAAGACTGTGATGATTATGTTTTCGCTATCGTTTTCGGGAACCGATGTCACCTCTATTATAATATAGTCCTCTCCATCAGGGGTTAGGGCGAACTCCGACTCAAAGTCATCGTACAAGGCTGTGAGTTGATATTTGTATGTGCTGGGTGCCGTCTCATCAAAGTAGGATGTTACATTGGCATCAATTTCGATGACATTGGTTGTCCCGTCATCAAGATTTTCTCGGTAGAGGTTATAGTGGAGAACACTGTAGGCTGGTGCTTCCCAGGTAAGCATGGCGCCGTATGAAGCAGTTTCTTCATTGTAAAGATAGGAGCCTTTGAAGTTTTCAGGTGCATAACAGCAGGGGACTGGCGGGGGCGGCAGGGGACTGACCTCACCCAAGGCACCGTCCCATCCGATGTTTTGGCCATAGACACCACCCTCATCGCTGTTGACCCATGCCACAATGTTTTGTCCGTCATAAAAGCCAGTAGTGTTTTCGCTGATGGTTTTATTGTATCGGGTCGAACTCATGATAGTGTTCCACTGCTGGTTTCCTTCGTTGTCGTAGCCCACAGCTTCAATGGTGCCTTGACTGGTTCCGTAAGTCACTACGAATCCATATACGGCATCGATGGCATCTACATGGATGTCGCTATAGGAACGATTTGTGTAGTCCGCTACAAGAATGCCGTCACCCCAAGGCTTTTCGCCTGATTCCGTGATGCGGTTGACATAGACTCGGTGTTCGGATTGGGAGGCTGCATCCTTTTGGAGATAGGCGATGATGAGATCGTTACTCTCGGGGTCGACGGTGGCGTAGGCATTGGTGTAAAAGTGACTGTAGTCAGGACTATGTACAGCGATGCCGTTGGGGTCTGTGATAGTGGGCGTGCCGTTCTTATCGAAATGCGTGACGTAGGTGTTATACACGCCACCTATGGCGTTGTGAAATTGATAGACATAGCCGCCTCCTTGGTTGTCGGGAATGGCATAATGGACATAGCTGGCACCTATGGTCTGTTGCCCAAACAAAAGCGTCTCGGGGAAAATTTGTTCGCCATCCTTGTTGTATCCTGCGACGTGGATTTCCTTGTTGTAATTGGTATAGCCTTGTAGTGTTTGCTTGGCATAAACTACAAAGACACCGTCTTCAGCAGGCACCAATAGACCATTGGAGCATTTTTTTGCAGGGTCTTTGATGGTGGTCTTGGGGCACAGCGTGCCGTCGGCATTGATATATTGCAGGAAGGTGCTGTCCATGTCGGTGCCTAAGGCCCATACACCGTCGTCATGGTCATAATAATAGGTTGACAACACTTCGGAACGGCCACCGCCTTCACCGTCGAAGAGCATGAGTCCATGTTCACCCCATGGGAAGGAGCCGTCGGCATTAATTTTGACCGCCCAGTGATAAGGTCCGAGGGTGCGGAACACTGTTACCACGCCTCCGTTGACAGCGGTCATGGAATAGCCTGGAGACCAGGTCGCAAAATCGGGTGTGGTGACATGGATCCCGTTGGCGGGCCATTGCGGAACGCCGTCGGCATCCAGCCGTTGCAACCATGGAGACCAACCGTTTTCGCCTTGGTAATGCCATTGCACATAAGAGTCACCCGTCGAGACATCGGTTGAAACATACACCTCGGCGGCACCATCGGCACAATTGGCAATGCGGGTGTTGGTGGCTGGGTCGTCGACCCACTGGGCTTTCAATGTTGCCAAAGAGGCCAAAGTCAAGAATAGTAAAGTGAGTTTCTTCATGTCAGCTTTTTTTATGTTGATTGTTGCTGCAAAATTAGAAAAAATCGTTTCTTTGCACTAAAATTTGTTGTTATGGATGAAAAATTCACCCAAGTGGAACAAAAGGCCATCGCCAGCGTACTCTACAATTTGGCCAAGGCCGACTTTCGTACCCGCAATGCCGAGCGCGAATGCATCGATGTCTGCATGAAGGAACTTGAGTTTGATGCCACGGGCTTTGTGCCGATTCCAAGAAACGAATTGCCTAAACAAGCCTACAACACACTGAAACAGATGTCAATAGAAAAGAAACGCATCTTTTCACTTATGATGACCCAAGTTTCGCGTTCCGATACACATTTCGGTCCTCGCGAAAGGAGATTTGTCAAGGAAATCCTCGAAATGTGTGAGGTCCCGTTTGTGCATAAATAAAATGTAGGGCTGTCGTACCACGGCAGCCGCTGTTTGTTTTTTTACAGCGGCTACCACGGTGTGACAGCCCTACAGGTTATTCAACCAGATTCCTGGTTTATTTAATATTGGGTTCTTCCAAACCGAAGTGCTTCTTCTTGTCGACGGCCTTGAGGTAGACCGAGATGAGCAGGGCTGCGATACCGAGGGCGGCCAGCATGACGAGAGCCCAGGTGTAGTCCAACTCGTGTGCGGCAGTGCCTTCAGCATTGGTCTTTTGCAGCACGTTGCCGATGAGGGTCGGGAAGAGGCCGAGGCCGATATTCTGGATCCAGAAAATCAGAGCGTAGGCCGAGCCGATGATCTTTTCGTCCACCAGCTTCGGCACGCTTGGCCACAAGGCGGCAGGTACCAACGAGAACGAGGCGCCGAGCACCAGGATGGTCACATAGGCCACGATGACACCGCCAACAGATGAACTGGCTGAAACACCAGGCAAAACGAAGGCAAAGGTGAGGTGGCATACGACAAGCAGCAAGGAGCCGAGCATAAGCATCGTGGCGGCCTTACCTTTGTGGTCGACATAGCTGCCGAGGATAGGAGTGATAGCCACGGCCAGCAGCGGGAACACGGCGAAGATGGTCTCGGCGGTGCCACGCATGTAACCCATGTAGCAGTAAACCACAAGGGCAACAATGGCAACAAGCATCAAACCAATCTTCATACCCTTCTTCTTCGAGAAGTTGCTGGCGAAGGAGCAAATGGCAACCAAAAGCATGATGACATATTGCACGATGGTGACGGAGTCTCCAGCCCAGAAGGAACCTTCGGCAGGCAAGGTCAAGGTCAGGTTGCACTGTAGCATGTTAACGGCGTATTTCTGGAACGGGAAGATGGCGCTGTAATACAGCACGCAGAGCAGGGCGACCAGCCAGAAACCAAGGCTCGACAGGATCTTGCCGATGTCGGAAATCTTGAACGGGTCGTCTTTCTCTTCGGCTTCACCAGTCTGACTGTCGAGTTTCTTGTCCATGAAGAAGTAGACAATGAACATGATCAAGGCGATGCAGAGGAGCACCACGCCGAAAGCAACGGAACGGCTCACATTGATGGTGCCGCCGAGACGGGCAAAATAGGGCGAGAAAATCATGCAGGTGGCCACACCGAGACGGGCAAGAGCCATCTCCGAACCCATGGCCAAGGCGGTCTCACGGCCCTTGAACCATTTCACAATACCACGGCTTACGGTGATACCGGCCATTTCGCAGCCGCTACCGAAGATCATGAATCCGATGGCGGCCAGTTTGGCTGAGCCGGGCATTCCGTCAGCAAAAGGAAGAATGTCGCCAATGAACGGAATGTTGACATTCCAGTTGAGGTGTGTGTTGAACCAAGTCTCCATGCTTGTGCCAATGAAGTTTTCACTGCAGGCATAGAACTTAATCAGTCCGCCGACAAGCATCACGGCACCTGAAAGTACTGCCGTAAAGCGAACGCCCATCTTGTCGAGGATAATACCGGCAATGATGAGGAAGAACACATAGACGTTAAGGAACACTTCTGCGCCCTGCATGCGGCCGAACGAAGCACTGTCCCAACCGCGCTCGGTCTGCATCAAATCCTTGATGGGGGACAAAATGTCCATGAAAATGTAGCTGCAAAACATGGCCAATGCCAACAGCAGCAAGGCAACCCACCTCATGGTGGGGTTGTCTCTTAATGTGAGTTTTTCTGTCATAATAATTTGGTATTTAAAGATTTAAAGATTCAAGATTCAATGATTTGGCATTTAGCTTTCAGCCGTCAGCAATCAGCATGCCTTAATATAGGCGTTGGCTGATTGCTGATAGCTGAAAGCTGATTGCTATTGTATCATTCGGGAATCTGCACCACTTCTTTCTTATAGCCTTTCAGCACAGCTTTGGCCATATTGGCAACGTCATCGGCGGTGATACCATTGACAATCTGCTCGTAGTTGGCCATCGGGTTGTATTTGTCACGATCCATGGTTTGGATGCAGCCCATCCAATAACGGTTGCTCTCCAGGTCTTCAGCATGCTTCTTGACGAGGAACTCCTTCACCTTCTTCAGGTCTTCAGGACGCGGGCCTTGGTTGGCCATGTTCTGCAACTCGGCGATGGCGATGCCCATCAGCTTTTCATACATTTCTTTGTTGGTGTCGAAGCCGATGAAGAACATGAAGCTGGGTTTCGGACGGAGGCTGAGGCTGCCTTGCACGCCCACACCGTAGGTGCCACCTTCATCTTCACGGATTTTCTCGGTGTAGACAATGTCCATTACATCACCCAACACTCTCATCTTCAGTTGGTTCTCCATGGTGTATTCCATGTCTCCATTGTAAATCATGTAGCAAGTGACCTTGGGGTTCTCCATGGCCTTGGTGTAGTGGCTATTGACTTCTTTATCGGTGATGACGGGAGCGTTGGCTGTCCAAGTCTCGTCGTTTTTCTTGGTCTTCAAGGAACCGATATATTGCTCAATCATGGGCTCGAAGGTCTCGGGGTCGATGTTGCCCACGAAGGTGAACACGAAGTTGTTGGCATCCTTAAAGCGGTCGGCATAGAGTTTAAGTGCCTTGGCGTAGTCAACTTTGTCGTAGTCTTCGGCTCTCATACGCTTGATGAGCGGGTGATTGTCGTACATGGCGAACATGAGGTTGTCGCGGAAGGCGGTGTTCGGATCGGACTCGATGTTGGCGACCATGGCCTTGGTGCGGGTGATGTAGGATTGGAAAGCCTCTTCGTCGCTGCGGGGCGAGGTGAAGTACAAATAGGTGAGTTGAAGCATGGTTTCAAGGTCACGGGCAGAGCAATTGCCACTCATGCCTTCAGTGAAGGTGCTGATGTTGGGGGTAACGCTAGCTCTCTTGCCAGCCAGTACCTTAGGCAGGTCGATGGCACTGAAGTTGCCAACGCCGCCGAGAGTAGCTAAGGAATTGATTTCCTGCAAGGTGAAGGGGTCGCTTTGGTCCATGGCGGAATAGCCTCCAAAGCTGTAGGCATTCATCAGGATTTCATCTTCTTTGAAAGTGGTGGGCTTATAGATGACCTTCACGCCGTTCTTCAGGGTGAGCACGGTAGCATCGAAGGTGTCATCGTGTTTTCTGCTCTCGATGGAGCCTTTTACAGGCAGCGTGGCAATCAAAGGCTCGTTGCTGACGGTCTCCACATAGGGTTCCACTTCAACTTCCTTGGCTTTGTTGAGCAGGTTGACAAGCTCTTCCTTGGTGGGCAGTTTTACGCCTTCTTTTTCGGGACCAGTCAGCGTGATGACGATGTTGTCCTCACGGATGAGTTCCGGAACGTATTGGTTGATGGCCTCAACAGGCAGGGCGGGAAGGATTTGGCTAAGTAGCATATACTCGTTCTCGATGCCCATCAGCGGCTCGTTGGTGAGGAAGTGGGCGAGGATGGGGTTGAGGTAACGGGCAGTCTCTTGCTTGTCGCGCTCGTCATATTGGTTTTCGATGCGTTTCATGAGGTCGGCTTTGGCACGTTCAAATTCTGAAGCGGTGAAGCCGTATTGTTGCATACGTTTGTTCTCGGCCACAAGTGCGTTCAGAGCCTCATCAATGCCGTTCTCATCCTTGGCGTAGGCCAGGGTTGTCCAAGCGTCTTTGGTATCGCTGACAAAGAAAGTGCCGTAGTAGCCATAGCCGAAGATGAAAGGCGGATTGGCCTTCTGAGTGAGTTCTTCCATGCGGTTGTTGTACATGGTGGCGACAAGCTGGTCAATGTAGCCCTTCAGCCAGTATTGGATATCGCCTTTCTCCTCGTTCGGGATGACGTCATGCTTGTAGTATAACGAAATGCTGTAGTTGGTCTCTTCGCGGTCGGTGCAGATGCTCACGATGGGTTCCTTGTTGTCGGCCACCTCAAAGCGGGTACGTTCGGCTGGGTTGACGGGAGCGGGGATGTCCTCGAAGATGGTCTTCAGATGGTTCTCCACCTCGTTCACGTCGATATCGCCGATGATGATGATGCCTTGCAAGTCGGGGCGATACCACTTGTGGTAGTAGGCGCGCAATGCCTCATGGTCGAAGCCAGTGATGACTTCCTCAGTTCCGATAGGCATACGGTGACCGTAAGGGCTGTTGGGGTAAATTTCAGGGAGCATCTTTTCCCACATACGCTGCTGGGCGTCGTTGCGGGTGCGTTTTTCCTCAAGGATGACACCACGTTCCTTGTCGATTTCAGGGCCTTCCAAGGAGATGAAGCTCGACCAGTCGTGAAGGATGAGAATGCACGAGTCGACAAGGTTCATGTTGGTGGTGGGCACATTGGTCAGCATGTAGACAGTTTGCTCGATGCTGGTCCAGGCGTTGACATTTTCGCCAAACTTCACGCCGTTGTGCTCCATGTAGTTGAGCAAATTCTTGCCGGGGAAGTTCTTCGTGCCGTTGAAGGCCATATGCTCGAGGAAGTGGGCCAGACCCTGCTGGTCGTCTTCTTCAAGGATGGAACCGACTTTCTGCGCGATGTAGAAGTTGGCGCGCTGAGCGGGTTTCTCGTTGTGACGGATGTAGTAAGTCAATCCGTTCTCCAATTTGCCTCTTCTGATGTTTTGGTCGAAGGGCACGGGCATGGCTTGCTGGGCGAACATGGTCGCACTGAGGGCAAGCATTGCCAAAAGGGTTAGTGTAAGTTTTTTCATTTTTTATAGTTATTAGTTGTTCAGTTGTTCAGTTGAAGCAGGTTGCTGAGCCTGTCGAAGCACCGTCAATACAAGTTGGCCCTTCGACAAGCTCAGGGGCCTTAACTTTTAATATAAATGCACCACATACTTCTCCACAAAATATTCCTCCTTAAACCATTTGCTGATAATGGCTTTTTTGTACTTCCAATAACGGCCAAGGGCCTTGAACTCTTCGGTCAAGTCGCCGCCTTTGAGGTAAAGGATGCCCCCTGCCTCTGCGTCACCTCTGATTCTCAGCTTGTTGCCGGCAAGGTTGGCAATCTCGGGCAAGGTCATCACGGCACGACCCGTAATCACATCGAACTTGTCTTTTACCTCTTCTGCACGTTTTTGTTCGGCTACTACATTCTCAAGTCCGATGGCATCTTTAACAGCGTTCACCACCTTGATTTTCTTTCCAGTCCCATCAATGAGGTAGAATTGGGTCTGCGGAAACATGATGGCCAAAGGAATTCCCGGAAAGCCACCGCCAGTGCCCAAGTCCATGACTTTCATGCCAGGCAACAGTTCGAAGTATTTGGCAATGGCTAACGAATGCAACACATGGTGCTCGTAGAAGTGCTCCATGTCCTTGCGCGAGATGACATTGATTTTGCTGTTCCAGTCCAAATATAAGTCTTTCAGTTGGTTATACTGCTCTTTCTGCTTGTCGTTCAGCTCAGGGAAGTACTTGAATAGGCTGGTTGTGTCCATAGATTAACAAAAATTGGCTTCAAAAATACGGAAAAAAATGGAACGATAGCTTTTTTATTTTGGTTTCATACGATTTTCGTGGGTTTTGCGTTTAAAGCTAAGGTCGTTGAGCCTGTCGAAACGCCGACCAATAATAAATCGGCCCTTCGACAAGCTCAGGGTCCTTTGGCCATGAGCCTTAGTACAAAAGCACTAGAAAAATGAAGAAGTTCCCACTGCTATTACTGCTCCTGATACCTTTGACGCTAACGGCACAGCGCATCACTCCTGAAGAATATATCCAGACCTATAAGGACATTGCCATACGTGAAATGAAGGCCCATAAGATTCCGGCATCGATTACCTTAGCGCAAGGATTGCTGGAATCGGGGGCGGGTAATAGTGCTTTGGCTCGGGAAGCCAAAAACCACTTTGGCATCAAGTGCCACAAAGGCTGGGAAGGCGACACCTATTATATGGATGACGATGAGAAGAACGAGTGTTTCCGCAAATATGATGACGTTGAGCAATCGTTCCGCGACCATTCCGAGTTTTTATGTGGCCGTAGCCGTTATGCAGCTTTGTTCGACCTTGATATCACCGATTATGAAGGTTGGGCGAAAGGACTGAAAGCGGCAGGCTATGCTACCAACCCGAAATATGCCCAATTGCTCATTGATCGCATCAAGCTTTACGACCTGACCCAATATGACCAGATTGCCCTTGGTTTGCTTGCGGAGAGTGATGTGGAACCTATTGATCCTGATGCTGATGAGTATTTTGAGTTAGCTTATTCTCCTAAGGACAAATCTATATTTCCTTTGGCTGATATGACTCCTGAAGGCCGTTTCATCTATGAGAACAACGGTGTGCGCTTTGTTTACGCTAAGGAAGGTGAGACGCCGGAGAGTATGGCAAAAACATTTGGCATCAAGTTCAAGCGGTTCTGTCAATACAACTGTCTGAAACATCCCGAAGAAGTGGTCTTCCACAGCGGTGATGTGGTATATCTCGAAAAGCTGAGAAACAAAAACTGGAAGGCAAAGAAATACACCGTCCAGGAAGGGGAGACGCTCCGCGATGTGGCCTTGCGTTTCGCAGTGAAGCCTGAGAAGATTCTTAGGAAGAACGGCATGAAGGAAGGCACTCGTATTAGCAAAGGTCAAGTGCTTTGGCTGAGGTAAGAGTTTCCCTTCGGGAATGGAGATGGGCATGAAGTCACAAGCGGCGGCTTCGTGCGGCCTCAATTTGGTAGCTGTTTCAAGCCGCCGATGATAACATGAAGATTAATTCCATTCCCGTAGGGAATCTATTTCAGTTCTTCCTTCAAATACTTCGCCGTGTAGCTCTCCTTACATTTAACGATTTCCTCTGGCGTGCCTTCGCAAACGATGCGTCCGCCGCGGTCGCCGCCCTCGGGACCCATGTCGATGATCCAATCCGCCATCTTGATAACGTCCATGTTGTGCTCGATAATGAGGACGGTGTTGCCCTTGTCGACGAGCTTGTTCAGCACGTTCATCAGCACCTTGATGTCCTCAAAGTGCAGGCCTGTGGTGGGCTCATCAAGCACATAAAGTGTCTTGCCCGTGTCGCGTTTGGCCAATTCGGTAGCCAATTTCACACGTTGCGCCTCGCCTCCGCTGATGGTGGTGGAGGCCTGACCAAGGGTCAGATAACCCAAACCGACATCTTTCAATGTCCTGATTTTCTGTATGATGCTTGGGATGTTCTCAAAGAACTCAACCGCTTCGTTAATAGTCATGTTGAGCACATCGTTGATCGACTTGCCTTTGTAGCGCACCTCAAGGGTCTCGCGGTTGTAGCGCTTGCCTTGGCATTCTTCACATAAAACCGTCACGTCGGGCAGGAAGTTCATTTCGATGACACGCACGCCAGCGCCTTTGCATGCTTCGCAGCGACCACCTTTCACGTTGAAAGAGAAACGCCCCGCCTTGTAGTTGCGGATCTTCGATTCGGGCAACTCACCATAGAGTTTGCGGATGTCATCGAAGACCTTGGTGTAGGTGGCAGGGTTTGAACGTGGTGTGCGTCCAATGGGAGCCTGGTCTATCTGGATGATCTTGTCGATTCTCTCCAAACCTTCGATGCTATCGTAGGGCAAAGGCTCCTTCACTGAGCGGTAGAATTTCTGGCTGAGGATGGGGGAGAGGGTCTCATTTATTAAGGTGGACTTACCCGAGCCGCTGACGCCTGTCACGCAGATCATCACACCGAGGGGCAGTTTCAAATCGACATTCTTCAGGTTGTGGCCTTTCGCGCCCTTGATGGTGAGGAAGTCATCCTCCAAAGGTTTGCGCCTTGATTTCGGCACTTCGATTTGGCGGATGCCGTTGAGGTAGTCGCAGGTGATGGAATGGCCTTCTTTGGTCTCAGAAGGTGTGCCGGCAAACACGACTTCGCCGCCGTGCCTTCCTGCACCTGGACCGATGTCGACTAGATAATCGGCATTGAGCATGGTGTCTTTGTCGTGCTCCACCACAATGACCGAGTTGCCGATGTCGCGCAGCTCCTTCAGCGACTCGATGAGGCGTTGGTTGTCACGTTGGTGCAAGCCGATGCTAGGCTCATCCAGAATATACAAAACACCTGTCAGTTGCGAGCCGATTTGTGTGGCCAATCGGATGCGTTGCGCTTCACCGCCCGACAATGATGCCGCCGGACGGTTCATATTGAGGTAGTCAATGCCAATGTCCAAGAGGAAATGAACGCGCTTGTGGATTTCGCGCAGGATTTCCTTGGCAATGTCGTTTTGTCTTTCGGTGAGTTTGCTGGGCAACTCATCTATCCACTTGCCGAGGCTGAGTGTGTCCATGTTGGCCACCTCAGCGATGTTTTTCCCGTCGATGCGGAACCATTGCGATTCCTTCTTCAACCTTGTACCTCCGCATACGGGACAACTCACATGGTTCATGAACGAACCTGCCCAGCGTGCGATGGCTGCTGAGGCTTCTTCGTTGTTTTGGTCCTCGATGAAGTTGATGATGCCCTCGAAGTTGATTTTGACGGTTGAGGTGATGCCGAGAGTCTCGCGTTTCACCTCGAAGGTTTCGTTGGTGCCGTAAAGGATGACGTCGAGGGCCTCCTCTGAGATGTCTTTCATCGGCGTGTCGAGGGTGTAGCCGTATTTCATTCCGATGGCTTCCAGTTGTCTGAAGATCCAACTTCCTGCTTTGTATTCGCCAGCAGGAGCCAGACCGCCCTTGCGAAGGCTCAGGTTGGGATTGGGGATGAGTTTTTCCTTGTCCACCTCGGCAATTTCGCCCAAGCCGTTGCACTTGGGACAGGCACCGTAGGGCGAGTTGAACGAGAAAGTGTTGGGCTCAGGATCTTCGTAGGAGAGTCCCGTGGTGGGGCACATCAGCAGTCGACTGAAGTAGCGCAACTGTTGGCTGTCGTTGTCAAGCACCATAAGCAGGCCTTTGCCGTAACGGAAGGCGGTCTGCACCGATTTTTTGATGCGCGTGAGGCTGTCTTCATGGACTTCAATTCGGTCGACAACAATTTCGATGTCGTGGGTCTTGTAACGGTCCACCATCATGCCAAACTCAATCTCGTGCATCACGCCGTCGACACGCACGCGGGTGAAGCCTGCTTGGCGGATATGTTCGAACAGCTCGCGGTAATGGCCTTTTCTGCCGCGTACAGTGGGTGCCAAAATGTTGATGCGTTTGCCATCAAACTCTTTAAGAATCAAATCGGTGATCTGCTCCTCGGTGTATCGCACCATTTTTTCTCCCGTGTTGTAGGAATAGGCCTCGCCAATACGGGCATACAGCAGACGCAAAAAGTCGTAAATTTCTGTGATGGTGCCCACTGTAGAACGAGGGTTCTTGTTCACAGATTTCTGCTCGATGCTGATGACGGGGCTCAATCCGGTGATTTTGTCGACATCGGGGCGCTCCATGTTGCCGATGAACTGCCGTGCGTATGCCGAGAAGCTTTCCATATAACGTCTTTGTCCCTCAGCATAGATGGTGTCGAAGGCCAACGACGACTTGCCGCTCCCGCTGATGCCGGTTATGACCACCAAGGCATTGCGTGGAATGGAAAGGTCGATGTTTTTCAGGTTGTTCTCCCGAGCACCGTAGATTTCTAAGGTTTTATCTTCAGAGAATTCGTTCATGCTTCAGGTTGTATGATTTCCCCCAAACCGTCCTTGTCAGGCCCAATGCGACGAAAAAATGTATTGCGCATAAATTCTATGTTCTTGCTGACGGCTGCCCCTACAGTTTCCAAAGCGGCAAGGAATAGGACACGTAAAGCATGAGGCCATGCCCAAAATAAGTTTCCGACCCACTATCACCATTCGATGAGATCCAACGAACTACCCTCATACCG
The DNA here is from genome assembly GCA_017428285.1 of Bacteroidales bacterium. The sequence goes on from JAFRRE010000125.1 coordinate 23,358, forward strand.
TCTTGAATGCCAATTCCCAGTTTGAAGTTTTTGTAACTTCCGCCTGCAGAAATACCATAATAGTTATATAAGAATTCATTGCCACCTAATCCCAATCCAAAGCGTAAGTTTGTGAACAATCCCCATTTTTGAAAAGGCGTGCTGGCCGTGAATTCTCCAAAAGCCATCGGACCGTGAGAGAAAACTTCGATAAGATGAAAACCAACGCCCCCGCCCAAGGCGATGTAAGGGCTGATTTGGTAGTCATAGGCAATGGAAAAAGGATATCCTGCCTCAAACTTCAAATAACTTCCTTTCTGTTTGTAGGTTGAAGTGTTCTGGCGAGATCCAGCGTCGTTGCTGGTCGCTCCAATGACTTGCGCTTGTGCGGCTGTGGCCAGTGTTGCCAATATCACAATAGTAAGAAGGATTCGTCTCATGGCTTAATAATTAGATTTTCAATACAGTTTCCGAAGCGGCAAGGAATAGGACACATAAAGCATGAGGCCGTGTTCTATATAGTTTTCCATATCAACGAATATTCCGTTGTGTACTCCTACGCCCAATTTAAAGTTCTTGTAACTGCCACCCGCCGAAAGTCCATAATAGAAATAGGCCTGGCCGCTCCACATTCCCACGCCTGATCTGGCATCGACGAACAACCCCCATCGTTGAAGAGGTGTGCTAGCTGTGAATTCTCCAAAAACCAGTGGACCGCCATCAGCATCGATAAAAAGAAACGGAATCTGGAAGCCAACACCTCCACCCAAGGCGATGTAAGGGTTGATTCGGTAATTATAGGCAATGGAAATGGGTGTTCCCACTTCAAACTTCAAGTAACTTCCTTTCTGTTTGAAGGTTGAAGTGTTTTGGCTAGAGCCATTGTCTTTGCTGGTCACTCCAATGACTTGCGCCTGTGCGGCTGTGGCCAGAGTTGCCAATATCACAATAGTAAGGAGGATTCGTTTCATGGTGGTTGAGTTTAGAGGTTAAAGTTCATTTTCCAGATGTTGTATTCTCCCTTCTCCGTGCCACGCTGCGAGAGAAAGTATATCGACTTGCCGTCGTTGCCCCATACGGGCGAGAGGTCGTGGCCGGGATGATAGGTGAGTTGTGTGAGCCGGGTGCCATCAATGCGTACCACGTAGATATCGATGTTCTCCACCCCCTTGTTCGTCGTGTTGGAGGCACATACAATCCATTGTCCGTCGGGCGAGAGCGATGGCGTAGTGAAGCTGCGGTTCTCTTGGCTGATCAAGATAGACTCAGTGCCTTTTTGGAAGTTGACCCGCCAGATCTCATAGTTGTTCTGTGAGTTGCGACGCACGCAGAGGAACTCTTCGTTATTGATGGGGTAAGGTGACATTCCATAGCAGTAGTACGAAAGTGTACCGTTGGACAGGTCTTGGCTCCAAATGGCATAGTCGTTGCCGTCGTTGCGGGCAAAGAAGATGAGGTTGCCGTCGGGCGAGTACCTTGGTCCATAATCTCTCACATTGGGCGAGGAGATTTGTTGCACTACCGATCCTTGCTTAGCGTTAGTGGTGAATACGGAATTGTAAGCCCCGTTTCGTTTGCTGAAGCAAAGCGTTTGACTGTCGGGCGAGTAGGCTACGTCTTTCACGTCATCGCTGAAGGTACGTTGCTGGGTGCCGCTTTGTCCCGAGAGATGCTTGACGAAAATGTTACTTTTCTCGTTACGGGTGCATAGAAAAGCCAAGTCGCTGCCGTCCTTAGTAATGGCGAAATAAGGATTGGCCCACCAAGTGAGCCGATTGTCCACCTTCCGTATGTAGGGCGTGATTTGGTCGGCATTTTCATTAGTTATCTTGATAAAATTGATGCCGCCTTCTTCGGGAACATAGGTTCGCGTGTCGATGAGTTCTGTTGATTTGCAGCCTGCCAAAAACAACGTTGCCATAAGCAAGGCTGCCACTTGCATAATTCTTCTTTTCATGTTGAACTGAATATAAGTGATTGATTTCTTTTGTTTTCCTTTGTCCGCCGACGTACTGCCGTTACCGACAATACTTCGCAAAAATAGGGAAAAAGTTCAAACAAAGAATCAAAACAGGGAAAAAAGTGTTGGAAAGAACCACCCCAACCCATCGGCATAGATGCGCATTTTTCCCGTGATTGGAAAGCGGATGGGAGTTTTTTACTCCCCGCTCCGCATCTTCTTATGCGTCTTGGCATATTTCCCCGTCGGAATCTTGATGTCATAGCTATTGCCGGCCGAAATGGTCAGCGAATTACCGCGCAGCCAGGGGTTGAAATATTTCAGCATCTTGAGGTTGGTGCCTTGCTCGTAGGCGAAATCCACCATGTTGGGGATGCTTTGCGTGACAGTGATGGTTTTGGTCTCGTAGGGACGGTACCAACCGTTGTCGCCAATTTGGAAGCCGTATTTCTCGGGATTCTCGGTGATGAGCTTTAAGGCGAGGATACGGTATACATAGCGTTGCGTCTCCTCGGGCAGAAGCATGTCGTAGTACGAATCCACGCGCTGTTCTTCTTGGGTCTTTGTGATACGTCCGTTGCCACAGTTGAAGGCGGCTGCCGCCAAGGTCCAATTGTTGAATTTGCGGTAGGAGGCTTTTAGGTATTTGCAGGCTGCCACGGTTTCTTTCTCCACATTGTAGCGCATGTCCACCTCCTTGTTGATTTCCAAATTGTATTCTTTGCCCGTGCCTTCCAAAAACTGCCAGAAGCCTACCGCTTTCGAAGGGGAAACGGCATTGGTCAGTTCGCTCTCAATCATTGCGAGATACTTGAAATCCTCAGGCAGACCATATTTTTCCATCAGTGGTTCCATCACAGGAAACCAGCGTGTAGTGCGTTTTAGGAGCAAGATGGTGGCGGAATGTCTGTACGAGTTAACCATAAGTTCTCTCTCGAGGCGTTCGCGGACATAGAACAAATCCAAGGGTACCTGTTCGCCGCAGAAGTACATGGTATCAGGCAGCTCGATGTCGTGGGTGATGTGGTCGATCTGGTCGAATGAAAGGTATTCTCTTTCGGTGCCCTCGTATTCTTCCAGTTGTTCGTCGTTGGATTGCGCCAGGGCAAAAGTGATGGCGGCGGTCACACCTATTAATATAATAGCCATGCCGCAGGCGAGGAGGAGGTTTCTAGTCTTCATATAGTGGATTTCAAATTTCAAGATTAGTTTAGCTTTTAAGCTGTCAGCTCTCAGCAATCAGCTTTCAGCAGGTTGAGACCGAGCTGACTGCTGATGGCTGATGGCCACATAATACTATCAAAACGGACTGATAAATTCCTTGAACATTGGAGAAACCTTGTCCTTTTCAGACAGAATCGGATTCTCGATGTTCCAGTCTATGCCGAGGTCGGGGTCGTTCCAGCGGATGCTGCCTTCCGAGGCTTTGTTGTATACATTGGTGCATTTATAAGTAAACACCGAATGGTCTTCGAGGCAGACAAAGCCGTGGGCAAAGCCTTCAGGAATCCAGTACATGAACTTGTTGTCCTCGGTGAGCACCACTGATTCCCATTGCCCGTATGTCGGAGAGCCTTTCCGCAAGTCAACGGCCACGTCCATTACGGCACCTTTCACCACGCGTACCAGTTTGCCTTGGGCAAAGGGTGGTTTCTGGAAATGCAGTCCGCGCAGCACGCCTTTCATCGACTGCGACTCGTTGTCCTGCACGAAGGTCATGTCGAGCCCGTGTTGTGCGAAACGCTCCTTGTTGTAGCTCTCGAAGAAATAGCCGCGTTCATCTGGAAATATGTCCGGCTTGATGACAAGTAGGTCTTTTATTTTGGTTTCGATGATTTCCATTGTGTACTTTTTCAAAGGGACGAAACCTTTGCCTTAACCCTCATTGCGGGCTTGACCCGCAATCTCCTGAACGAAAGGGTGTTGTTTTCGTGTTCGGGAGATGGCGGATCCTTGTCCGCCATGAGGGTAAAAGGCGTTTAAGGTGTTTTCCCAGTGTTGTGTCATTATAGATGTACGCACTCATTATATGCAGCTGCAGCGGCTTCCATGATGCCTTCCGACATGGTGGGGTGGGGGAATACAGCATGGATGATGTCTTCGCCCTTGGCGCCCAGTTCGCGGCAGAGCACAGCGGCAGCCACCATCTCGGTCACATTGTCGCCAACCATGTGGCAACCCAACCAGTCACCAGTCTTGGCATCGAAGACGACCTTGATAAAGCCGTCTCGGTTGCCGGCAGCGGTGGCCTTGCCTGATGCGGTGAAGGGGAACTTGCCAATCTTCACCTCATAGCCTGCTGCGATGGCCTTCGCTTCGCTCAGGCCGACGGAGGCAATTTCAGGTGTGGTGTAGGTGCAGCCGGGAATGTTGGCGTAGTTGAGCGGCTTGGGGTCGAGGCCGCAGAGCTTCTCCACGCAGATGGTGGCTTCGTGGTCGGCCTTGTGGGCCAAGGCGGGACCATGCACGATGTCGCCGATGGCATATACGCCTGGCACATTGGTGCGATACCATTCGTCCACGTTAATCTTGCCGCGTTCGGTGCTGATGCCGAGTTCTTCGAGGCCGAGGTTGTCGATGTTGGTCTGCACGCCGACGGCAGAGAGCACGATGTCGGCCTCCACGGTCTTCTCGCCCTTCTTGGTGCTGATGGTGCACACACACTTCTCACCCGTAGTGTCGACGTGGGTCACCGAGGCATCGGTCATCACGGTCATCTTCAGTTTCTTGAAGGCACGCTCCACTTGTTTGGAGACTTCCTCGTCCTCGTTCGGGACCACGTTGGGCAGGAACTCCACGAGGGTCACCTTCACACCCATCGAGGTGAAGAAGAAGGCGAACTCGGAGCCGATGGCACCTGAACCGACCACGACCATGCTCTCAGGCAGTTTGTCCAAGACTAAAGCCTGGCGGTAGCCGATGATCTTCTTGCCATCGATGGGCAGGGCGGGCAACTCGCGCACACGCGAGCCTGTGGCGAGGATGATATGGTCAGCTTCGTAGAGAGTCGCATTGCCTTCGGCATCGGTCACTTCCACTTGCTTGTCTTTGGTCAGTTTGCCATAGCCGGCGATGACATCCACGTTGTTCTTCTTAAGCAGGTATTGCACGCCTTTGCTCATGGTGTCGGCCACACCGCGGCTGCGGGCCACCACGGCCTCCATGTCGGGTTTCACTTCGCCTTCCACCTTGATGCCGTAGTTCTCGGCATGGTTGATATAAGTGTAGACCTGCGCGCTCTTCAGCAGGGCTTTGGTGGGGATGCAGCCCCAGTTGAGGCAGATGCCGCCCACTTCGGCCTTCTCGACCACGGCGGTCTTCTTTCCTAATTGTGATGCTCTGATGGCAGCCACATAGCCTCCCGGGCCGCTGCCGATAACGATGATGTCGTATTTCATATTCAAGTATTTAATTATTTAATATTCAAAGATTTAAGATTCTCTTGTTGGTGCTTCGCGTCCTCCCCCCTTTTAAGGGGGTGCCCGTAGGGCGGGGGATTCAGAGGAACGAAACAATCTATATGGACAATTATTGCGCGAAAGTACGAAAAAATCCACAATCGGTAACTATTCGAAAGTATCGAATAGCTCAAAAATCTGCTCTTTTTTTATTTCCATATCAAATTCTTTTTATTTTTGCCCTTTGAAAACTCAAAATCAATTTACTATGAAGAAACTAAAAAAGATTGCATCAATAGTGATGCTGGCAGCCGCGGTGGTCTTTGCCGCAGGCTGCACAAAACCCGATGAACCGAACAACGGGGAGAATAATGGGAATGGAAACGGTGGTGGAGATAGCCCTGAGGTGCCGACTGTTCCAACAGGTGCCATTGATGGAGCATTTACCATCAATGAAAACGGAGGCAAGGTCTATTTCTCGCAAGGCAACTTGCAGTATCAGGCTTCGACCAACACTTTCCGTTTTGCTGATAACCAATGGAACTTTATAGGTGGCTCATACGAAGACAATCAAATGGGTAACGTCAATGGAAGTGACAATTGCCTCATTTCCAATACTTATGATGGCTGGATTGATTTGTTTAGCTATGGTACTAGTGGTTGGAATGGAGGTTGCGCTAGTTTTGAACCTTATGCTTATTCCTCCTCCCCAGATGGTTTTCTTGATAAAGACCTTGCGGGTGAATATGCCAAAGCCGACTGGGGCGTTTACAACGCCATCAGCAATGGTGGAAACCAAGCGGGATTGTGGCGCACTCTGACCAAAGACGAATGGGAATACATTATCAATGGGCGTAACGGTAACCGATATGCCAGGGCTCAGGTGAACGGTGTGAATGGCATCATCCTCCTGCCTGATGGTTGGGACAACTCGGTGTATGAACTCAAGAATGTGAACTCAGGAGGCAACAACTGGGACATCAATACGATAAACCAATCCATTTGGGAGAATACCTTAGAGTCTGCAGGTTGTGTGTTTCTGCCCAATGCAGGTTGGCGCAGCATTAATAGCGTAGGAATTCGTGTATATGAGACAGGAACATACGGAAATTATTGGTCTTCAACGGCCTATAACACTTCTTCCCCCCATGCTTACAAGCTGAGTGTCGGTTGGCAAGGACCAGGAGTCTCGGCTTCTTTTGCAAATAACGGCTATGCTGTGCGTTTGGTGCAGGATGTCCAATAAGCTGTTTTCCATTTTTAAACTCATAAAATCAACTCACTATGAAGAAACTAAAAAAGATTGCATCAATAGTGATGCTGGCAGCGGCGGTGGTCTTTACCGCAGGCTGTACGAAACCCGATGAACCGAACAACGGGGGTAATGACAACAATGGTGGTGGAGGCGAGACCCCCGAGGTGCCGACCATCCCGACAGGTGCCGTTGACGGCAAGTTTTCTATCAATGAGAACGGAGGTAAGGTCTATTTCTCACAGGGTAACCTGCAATACCAAGCCTCGACTCAAACTTGGCGCTTCGGCAATCCTTGGGATTTTGTCGGAGGCACATGTGGCATTACAGGCTATAACCCTGATGGTGAGCCTTGGCCTGGTACCATTGCTGAAAGCAATAACTGTCATGCTTCAGCCACCTACACAGGATGGGTTGACCTGTTCTCATGGGGCACCAGCGGCTGGGCAGGAGGAGTAATGGCCTGCCAACCTTATAGCATTGTAGGGAACCCCTATCCCCACACTTATGCATGGGAACATTATATTGTTGGCGACAATAGCAACAATGGCCTTGTTGGCCAGTATGCCAATGCCGACTGGGGCGTTTATAATGCCATCAGCAACGGTGGCAACCAAGCAGGACTGTGGCGCACCTTGACCAGCGACGAGTGGGAATACGTCATCAATGGCCGTGAAGGGAGTCGCTTTTGCAAAGCTACCCTAAATGGTGTGAAAGGCCTCATTCTTATTCCCGATGGCTGGGACAATGTTTCGTTTGCTTTGAATAGAATTAACTCAACGGGTGCTGCGTTTGATGCCAACACCATCAGCCAATCGACTTGGGAAAATACCTGTGCCCCTGCCGGACTAGTGTTTCTGCCTCAAACGGGGAAACGGGTGTGCAATGGTATGGGAGACCATTATGTCGTTAGTTTGGATTTAAGCGAAGGTTATGGTCTTTATTGGTCTTCAACTGCAAAGACGGAGACATCCGCTTATCAATACAACTTCCATAGCGGAAACGTGAATCTTGATGGTGGATTGCGCTATCAAGGCTTGGCCGTGCGCCTGGTGCAGGATGTGCGGTAAGGTTATTTAAGTCTTTTCAATCTATCAGCCCTCGGAAGGAAAGCTTTCGGGGGCTGAGTTTTTGTCCATTCCCTCATAAAAATGTAGTTTTTCAAAATTATTCCCTCATAAAATTGTAATTTTTCGATAATATTCCCTCATAAAATTGTATTTTTGCAGCGGAATTGAAATGTAATGTACATGGAAAGAACAATTTATGCCCAACTTTTGGAGTGGAAGGACAGCCCTAACCGTAAACCACTGATACTGCTCGGAGCACGCCAAGTGGGAAAAACCTATATTTTGAAGCAATTCGGGGAACACGAATTCGACAATATGGTCTATATCAACTGTCATAACAACGAGTTTATGGCCAACCTCTTCACGGATTTTGACATAAACCGTATTCTGTATCAAATTGGCATTCATACGAGACAGAAAATCAGCATTGGGAAAACGCTGCTTTTCCTTGATGAGATTCAAGAGATCCACAATGGCATCGCCAGCTTGAAGTATTTTTGCGAGGATATGCGGGAGCTTCATGTGGCTGTGGCGGGTTCGTTGCTTGGGATTTCGTTGAAGGAAGACGAGTCTTTTCCTGTGGGGAAAGTGAACACATTAAGGATGTACCCTATGACTTTTTCCGAATTCCTCATCGCATCGGGAAGGGAAGCACTTGCCGAGGCCATAGATAGGTTCGATTATGACACGATGCGTCTTATGGATAACGAATGCACCGAAAGGTTGAGGCAGTATTTTTTTACTGGCGGGATGCCAGAGGCAGTGTCTGTGTGGATGCAAACCCACAATCCGAAATCAGTCAGGATGATACATCAAGAGATTCTTGGGGCTTATTATATGGATTTTGCCAAGCACACCAAGACGATGGTAAGGCATATCCGTATGGTATGGGACAGCATTCCTGCCCAATTGGCCAAAGAGAACAAAAAATTTATTTTTGGCATGGTCAAGAAAGGTGCGAGGGCGGCGCAGTTTGAGGAGGCGCTGCAATGGCTTGTTGATGCCGGATTGGTCATTCGTGTGGACCGATGCAAAATCCCTCGTCGGCCATTGAAGTTCTATATGGATTCGTCGGCGTTCAAGATATATCTGTTGGATTGCGGACTGTTGGCTACACTTTGTGAGACAGAACCAGCCGACATCCTGTTGGGAAGCAAGGCTTTCGTTGAATTCAAAGGCGCTTTTGCGGAGAATTTCGTGTTGCAGCAAATGACGGCCAAACAAAAATCTCCCGTCTATTATTACAACAAGGACAACTCCACTCAGGAAGTCGATTTTCTGGTGCAAACGCCGGAAAGGATTATTCCCGTAGAGGTGAAGGCGGAAGAGAATGTCAAGTCAAAATCGCTTTCAGTGTTTGTCAATGAAGACTTCAAAGAGTTGGAATTTAAAGGTTTGCGATGCAGCATGAAGCCCTATGTAGACCAAGGCTGGATGGAAAACATTCCATTGTATGCGGTTGAGGCATATTTTGGTTAGTGGTTGCGAAACCCAACCAAAAACTGGTAGATTTTGCTCAAAACTGTATTATATTTCCGATTTGGCTGAGGGTTCTTTTTCTGTGACTTTTTCTTGAACAGCATCCTTATCTTGACCTTTTTTTTCGCTGATACGCTTAATCACTTTGGTCAAAACCGCCCAAAGCACGAAGAAGGCCACTACGCCGATGAACCATACAAAAACCAATTGCAGAGTATCGCTATTCATTTTCTTGAGATCTTGAAGAAGCTACAAGTTGTCAGCCATCAGCTTAGTCTTGGCTTGCTGACAGCTGACAGCTGAAAGCCGATTTTCGCCTGCAAAGGTACGAAATCGAAGCGACATATTAATATAAGGTGTAAAAAAGTGTTCGTTAGTCAGCCAAAATGTTGCAAGTTTTAAAATAATCCCTATCTTTGCACCATATTCCAAAACGAAAAGCTATGAATTACGACGCCAATCCCGTTCATCTCCTCTACAACAACGAGGAACTCAGAGACAGAATCAACATGATTATGGACAGCCGCGACCATACCACGGGCATCACCTTTGTCAACCTATGCTACCAGGTTATGCAGATGGCTTTCCAAGAAAATATGGTGAAAAAAGTTGAGGATACGATCATCACGAGCGAAGAGCTAGCCCCCGAGGAGCAGGTGCGCGTGAGCCGTATCCTATGGGAACTCATTTGGGACCACAAGATTTTCCTCCTCTTCGGTCGCAGCGAACTGCTCGGGTTGAGCAATGGTGAAGACCGTTTCGTGAAGTATTGAGGTCGTTTTTCTCCATCTCAAAGCGTCTTTTTCGACAGAAACAGGTCGAGAAAGACGCTTTTTTTATGCAAAAGTAAAAGTTTTCAACAGGTTTAAACGATTGAAAAACAGCATTGTAATCCTCTATATCAACATTTTTTCCAATTATTTTCAAAAAAGTGCTCAGCGTATTGAAAAAAGTTGTACTTTTGCACCCGCTGAATTGAATGAGGGCTTGCCCTTGAAAATGATATAGTTAAGGAACCTGATAAGTTAAACGTAATAGGTTTCTACACGATGTGACGCCAAAATCAAGCGTTCTTATATTGTCACAGCGTGGGTTTATAGACTTCTAAGCCGTCCATGGCTTATTATGTTTCCCTGACTACATCTTGAAAGAGTTGTCCTCGGCCAGTTTGGTATGAGTTTGTAAATAATTCCTAATCAACGGATTAAATAACTAACAAATTAACCTAACAAATTAAAAATGCCGACTATTCAACAATTAGTGCGCAAAGGGCGCCAAAAATTGATCGACAAGAGCAA
>JAFRRE010000126.1 GCA_017428285.1 Bacteroidales bacterium
AATCTCGCACATCACCCTGGAATCGTGAACCGAGGCCTTCGTGATGTGGAAGAACGCTGGAACGGAAGTCTCCAGATCGTAAAGGAAATGGACCTTCACGCCTCCTTTCCGTTTTCGGAACTTGGCCCACCAGAAGACCGCCAGGCACAGCGGTATCGTTGTGGAGTCGAACGCATAGACGTTCCCGTTCAGCTTGAAGATGTCAACCACTCGTTTATTACGAGCCTGAGCCATCATGTAGAAGGCGAAGTCTTCGAAAATCCGATAATTCCTGTCTTGGTTGACTCTTGCCAGCGTCGTCTTGGTGACAGGCTTGGATCCCATGCCCATGTGGTAGCACTTCGGTTGATGGGCTTCCAGCGCAACAATCAGGTCGCGCAGGCTTTCGCGGTTGCTGAGCTGGCCAAATATCATGACAAGCAGCTGGTTCCAGCAGGTGAAGTGCTTGACATAGTAGTCGCCCTTGTACTTGCGAACGAAGTCGTTGAACTGGCTCCTGTTCAGAAAAGAGGTGAGTTGAGAGAAAACAAACTTTGAAACGTTCATGCCATCCAAATCTTACAGACGGCAAATTTGCGAAATCAAATCCGTTTCACTTCAAAACCTCTCGTAAAAGACTAATTTTCAATTATTTCAAAGAACTTTTGACCCGTTTTAACGGGACGGCAATGTAATTGGATAAACATTACAAGATTGATTGTAACCAAATCTTAATACATTGTTGTCATATTCACCAGCTAATAACTTCTCTATATAGTTAATAATCTGTATTACGGCTTTAGGTTTTTTGTTAGCTGATTCCACAAAAATTTCCTCAAGTTTACTGGTTATCAATTCAAAATCACGTGATTCCATTGTGTCTTCATCCAACAAATTGTCTTTCAATTCAAAGACAAAAATAGAATCTCCAATTTGCAGCATAGCATCAGGCAAACCTTTGTTGGAATAATCACAATCAAATATCATTTTGGAGGCATGTCCCCCAAAACTATTTCTTATTGTCGGCTTTAGGAGGCGAGCTTCCATAATCGTCCCAAGTGTTGATTTCAAATTATCACTATGGGCTCGTCTTCTGATTTCATCCTTTAGTAAGAAATATGTACCCGTGAATATTTGCGAGGTCAAATAGTTTAAGCTTAGTATATAAAAGAAATCGCCTGAACGAAAAACAGGGTGCTTTTTTACATCAATCAAGTCTTTTGGTGGTGTAGTCATACACAGTGGAGTTAATAATGCTTCTATTTGAGGCTCGGCAATATATCTGAAATTCACTTCATTATCTTTGTAAATGTTATGTATAATAAGAACAAATAGTACCCCGTACGATAAAGGACTATCAATATGCCTTCTCTTCAAAAAATCTTCAACAATTGGCTTCGTCTCAATATGGGATAACAAGAATTGCATCATTATTATACATCGACACGCCTCGAATGTAAAATTGCAATTTACATAACTATCAATTTGGGCCAAATTGTGCCCCCATGCAATTCTTTGAAAAAAATCTGCGTTAAGATCCTCTCTGTTAATGTTCTCTTTGATGAAAGACAATCTGTTTTCTGGATACATCCTCTTTTGATTAGATACAAGAACCAGCTTTAAAAGTACTAAGAAATCTTCATCTTTTATCGAGTAGTTTTCTGGCTTGAAACTATTAATTGAAAATAATGTGATATATAATTGAGATACTGTGTATGAGTTCAGAATAGTATTGGAATTATGTTGAAGCATCCAATTACGAATTCTCTTTCCATCAGAAGTAGATGATAACACTTTCCCAAAAAGAACAGTGATTATATCATGGTCAATTGCGTCTTGGTCGTCATACTTATAGAATAGTGCATTAATCTCGCATATTATCGTTACAAATTGTACCGGAATGGCATCAATCGATGAGACAAAAATGTTTGGGTCGTCATCAAAGATGTCTTTGTATGTCGGTACTACTTTTGCATTTATTCCTAAATCTTTAGACGGTATTTTTGCATCCATAATTAGCTTTTTTTGCAAAAATACATAGTCCTATTAAAAAAGAACACGTAAAAAGTCAGAAATGAATTATTTCTCTGAATACACTATTTCTGGAATCACCAACTCCCCTTCATCCTGCACAAAATCCTGCTGATAGAACATGCAATAATACACGGGCAGATAGGTGATGCCGTTCTTCACAGAGGTTTCTCTTTCGTTATTCAGCACTACGGCCTTTTGGATTTGGTAGTCGGGCGTGTTCATGAAATTGTTTAAGGCACTATGCACGGTGTAGTTCTTTCCCGACTTCACTTCGATGGGCAGCACGGTCAGATGCTCGTAGTCGTCAACCAGATAGTCCACTTCTCCCTTTTGCTTGTTGTCGTAATAATGCAGCGCAAAGCCATGGGCGTGAAGTTCCTGCGCCACCACGCTCTCATACACCGAGCCAAGGTTGATGCTCCGCTCGTCTCGTAGCACGGCATTGATGTTGAGGCCGTATAAGATGCTCGTCAGCAGGCCTACATCATTTATGTATAGCTTGAGCAAGTTTTTGCTTTCCGATTCCAACAATGGAAATCTGGGATTGCTGACGGCTTGCACACCAAGGGCAATGCCAGAATTAGTCAGGTACTCGAACTCGTTGGCGTAGTCGCTGAACTGCTTATGGCTTGTGGTTTTCTCGATGCGGTTCACTATAACTCTCTTCTTTTTGTTTTCCATGATGGACGGAATCATGTCATAAATCTTCCTAATCATCAGTTTCTTTTCCGTATCGTATTGCGAGGCGTCGATTCTGTATAAGTTGTGAATGTCGCGATGCACCTTCCTTACCTGCGCCATATTCCTGTTTTCCAAGAATTTGTTGATGGCTTCAGGCAATCCTCCCACCAACAGATAGGTTTTGAACTGCTGCATCATATAATTGTGCAAGGATTCGTTCAACGCCTCACCTGCATGGAACTTTTCCCTTATGCTCTCGATGGTTTCTTGTCCACAACCCATGGCCAATAGAAACTCTTCGAAGTCAAGTGGATACATCTCTTCAATCTCGACACTTCCGATAGGCACTGATGCGGTCTCCGATAAGGCTACACCCAACTGCGAGCCGCTGGCCACGTATGTGTATCGCCCCTCTTGGTTCAAAAACTTCAACATTGTCATCAAATGGGGATAACTCTGAATCTCGTCCAAAAAGACCAAAGTGTTTTCCTTGGTGCCGAGACGGTTACCGGCAATGGCACCAAGCTGAATGTAAAAATCATTGGTACTTTTTACGTTGGCAAAAACTCCCAGGCTTTCCTTGTCTTCCTTGAGGTTGATTTCAATGTAGTTCTTGAATAGTTTCTGGCCGACATATCGGATGAGATACGACTTGCCAATCTGTCGGGCACCATTCACCAAAAGTATCTTGTTTGGCTCCTTTCGGAAGAATCCTTCGATGCGATTTTCGAACTTTCTGTACAGCATAATTCGTTATTTTGCTGCAAAAATATATAAATCAATTCATTCCCGCAACAAAAAGGGACTTTTTCCGAGAAAATTGTGTTAAAAAAGGGATTTTTTCCGAGAAAATTGTGTTAAAAAAGGGATTTTTTCCATTTGGCTACTTCCCGTAAAGCCTTCTCACCCGCTCCTCCAAATACCGCTCTGGACTCGGTGCCGGCGCCTCGCCAATCTTGTTGTTGCGTTTGATGAGGATATATTCGGGGAAAGTACGGACATTGTAATCTTCCAAAAGGAGAATTTGGTCGCCGAGGTCGAGGAGGGGCCAGTCTTGTTTCTTCTCCGTGAACTGCTTCTTGAAAAACTCCATCTTGTCGTGCGTGGCAATGGTAAGGATCTGCACGGAGTCGCGCCACTGGTTGTGCAGACTTCTCAACTCCGAAAACTGATGCTCGCTGACAGGCGACATGCCGTCAACAAACTGCAACAGCACCAAGCTGTCTTTGTAGTCAGAGAGGCTGACATCATTGCCATCGCGGTCTTGTAAGGTGAACTCGGGAGCGGCAGTGCCAGGGGCAAGACGTTCGTATTTCGTGAAGAAATCGCCGATGATGGTCTTATGTTCGGCATATTTTGTCTGGCTCTTGATGTGGTTGAGGTGGTCTTTGGCCAAACGGCTGGTGCCACGGTCTCCATAGCAGAGTTTCTGCAAATTATAGATGGCAATCAACTCGGCAAGTTGCGGGTTCTTTGCCATGAAGGGGTCGGTGTCAAGGTATTGCTTGAAAGCTGCAGGCCCTTTGTCGAAGGCCTCGTTCAGAGCATGGTTATCATAGGCTGCACTGTTGAAATAGCCGTCAAACAGTTCCTTGAAGAGGTCGATGTAAGCACTTTGAGTATAGAGCACAGACTGCCCGTCATAATAATCTTTGATGATTTTCTTGCCACCATCAGTGCTGATTCCCAAGCGAATAGCGGCTATTTTGTAGCGGTTGTGGTTTTTCACATAGTCAGACTTGATGTCGGGCAACTCCTTGTTGATGGTGTTCTGGATGGAGTCGATGTAGCGCAGCTGCCGCCCACGGTAAATCTGGTTGAAATGCTCGGTCATATAGCTGTTGATGATTTCCTCGGAATAGACGATCTGCCGATAAATGCCTTTGTCGGTGGCACGCTTCACCCGGATGGTCGGCAGTTCCTTTTCGAAATAGGAGACATCATCCTTCTTCTCGGGCACGATGATTTCAATATCGTAGGTGGAGTTAGGGGAGAGGATGAGGTCGACAGATTCGAGTCCGACAAAAACCCGTGCTGGCATGATTTGTTTCACGCTGCCTTCGAGGATGAAATGACCTTTGTCATCGGTCTGGCCTTGGTCAAGCAAAGTGCTAGTCTCGTTGACCAGGTCTTCGTAGGCGAAGAGCCTGATTAAGGTATTGGTCTTATTGCATCGGCCGGTAATGGTCACATTCTGAGCGCTTACCGAGAGGAAAAGCAAGGCAAAAAAAAGTGTAGCAATCCTTCGTTTCATGCGTTGAAAACGAAAAACAGGCGGAATTATTGCTTTTCAGGCAACTTCACCTCGGCAGGCAGGAATTTGGAAGTGTCGCCGCCATTCTTGTAGATGTCGCGGACAACGCTCGATGAAACGCCCACCAGTTCGCTTTCGGTGAGGAGGAAGATGGTTTCCAACTCGGGATGCAGGCGCTTGTTGGCGTGCCCAATCATGTTCTCGTATTCGAAGTCACTACCGCAGCGCAGACCGCGGATGATGGTGTTGGCGCCCACCTTCTTGCAGAAGTCGGCGGTGAGGCCTTCGTAGCTTTCCACTTTCACATTGGGGTAGTCGGCGAAGACGGCCTTGCACCAGGCGATGCGGTCTTGCAGCTCAAAGGTGGAACGTTTTTCCATGTTGATGCCGACGGCGACATAGATTTCGTCGAACATGGGGAGGGCTCTTAAAACGATGGAACGGTGACCCAAGGTGATGGGGTCGAAGGAACCGGGGAATACGGCTATTCTTTTCATTGGATGTTCTTTTTGACTTCGAGAGTTCTGGACGCGTGACCTACTCCCCCTTGAAAGGGGGTAGGGGGATTAAAAACTCGCGCCCTGAAGTCTCGTAGACTCGTGTTTCTTTTCAGGCTGCAAAAGTATCATTTCGTCACGACATGACGCAAATCTTCGCCTAATATTTCACTTGTTGAACGGTAAGTATTTTTCAAGAAATCCTCAATCTCTTCATTTCCAATCGGTTTTATCTTGGTGATGCCTTCCTCGGTTTGTGGCTTGGGTTGGATGGTCTCTTCGCTTTCCATCAGGTACCAATAGGTACGCTTCAGCGTCCAGACTTCATGTTCGAGATAGCAATGCCAAGTGGAGGGCAACTCCTTGATGATGCGCAATTTGCCGATACCTGTTTCTTCCTCTACTTCACGCAATGCGGCAACTTCTGGCGTTTCACCTTTTTCTATATGTCCCTTGGGCAAGTCGGGGATGCCTTTGCGCACGATGCTGACGAATTTGCCATCAACGACCACCACACCACCCGCCGCAGGAGCCATCTTGAAGGTCTCTTTCAAGGCTGCGGCCACGGCATTTTCACCCACTTCATGGATGAAAGTGTCGCCTGGATCACGGTCATCAAGCCATTCGGGTAAAAATTCGCACAACAGTTCGGCATCGTATCTGTCAGATTCTTGGAGCGTTGCGTCGAGTTTTAAAGAATTGCCCTCGATTTTTGGAAAAAACAGGGCTTTGTTTTCATGAAAAATCTTGTACATTTGCAGTCTGTTTATCGCTTTTCAAGCGACAAAGATACAAAATTAGTTCCGACAAAGTTCAACAACCATGAAATACGATGACTCAGCATTGACTTTGGCCTTGCATCTGTTGCAGATTAGGGCCGTGAAACTCAGCCCTCAAGCTCCGTTCACTTGGGCGTCTGGACTGAAAAGTCCCATTTATTGCGACAATCGCGTCACCCTCTCTTATCCTGCTGTGAGGACCTATATTCGCCAGCAGTTTGTGGAGAAGATCATGCAAAATTTCGGCAAACCGGATGTGATTGCCGGCGTGGCCACGGGCGGCATTGCTCAAGGTGCCTTGGTGGCTCAGGAGATGGGTCTGCCATTCGTGTATGTGCGTTCAGAGAAGAAGTCGCACGGCATGCAGAACCAGATCGAGGGTGTCATCAACGCGGGTCAGTCGGTGGTGGTCATTGAGGACTTGGTCTCCACAGGCAAGTCGAGCCTCTTGGCCGTTGATGCCTTGCGTGAGGTAGGTGCTGAGGTGAAGGGCATGGTGGCCATCTTTACCTACCAGATGGAACTCGCCAAGAAGAACTTCGAAGAGAAGAATTGCCAGCTAGTTACTTTGTCGAACTACGAGACCTTGATTCACAAGGCCGTGGAAGAGAAATACGTCACCGAAGAAGATGTGCAATCTTTGAAGGAATGGCGTAAGGACCAGCAGGCCTGGAGCGACAAGTGGAGTTGAAGGAAACAAATCTGACATAAATCTTGATCAAATAGAAAAGCCGACATTGCTGCCGGCTTTTTGTTTGTAGAGACGCGATTCATCGCGTCTTAAATGAAGGTTCATCGCACCACAGAGATCTTCTTCGTGGCCATGCCGTTGGCAGTTTCTATTTTGATAAGGTAAAGCCCTGAGTCATGCTTGCCGAAATTGTATTCAAAGGTGTCGCCGCTGGCATTGCCTTCGAAAACGGTTTGGCCAAGCATGTTGCTGATGGTAATGTGCTTGAGGCCTTCGACTTCGATTTTTATTTGGCCATTGGTGGGGTTGGGATAAACCTGAGACATATCGTATGTCTGTTCGTTTATATCTGCAATACTTACTATGAGATTAATAGGGATAGCCAATTCAAGATTCTCATGATCGTTTACTTCAATATGGAGCAAAGCATCGTATTCACCATAATCCAAACCGGTTGTATTAAATGTCAATCCATATGTCTTGTCATCTCCAGGACATAAAATCTCTCCCCAAAGTTCGTAAGAATCCGTGACCCATCCTGTGGTTACTGGTTGTCCTTCGCAAATCAATCTAATGTTATGATTACCATATTCTTGCCCTCCATAATAAACCGAATTGTAATTTAACGAAAACCACTCATCCCCATTGAGTCGAACCAGATCTCCTCTATGCTGAACAGCGGGGCCGGCATCCATTGAAATTGGATAACCACCTCCAACTTGTTGGAAACCAACCGTGGCAAGCAAAGAGAATCCCCTTAGTGGCACTGGATCGTCGAACTCAACCGTCAGCCAGTTCCCACAATCATAACTAGAAACTTCCTTTTCCGCAATTAACTTTGTATCAAGTATAGTACCAAAACCAATAATTCTATATAGCTTAAAAGAAATCGGCCCCGACCCTCCTGTTGCGAATGAAGCTGGCACATAGTATTGCATTCCAGTTATTTTTCTGCCGACCATCATGCGCTCGGAAAGATCATAATAGCGATACCTGATTCCTAATTCAATATAAGGATTGTTATTATAATGGCCATAAGAATAGTTAGGATCCGAATCATAATGCAATGTTACAGGATCACCACCATCCTCACCAACGCCATAATCAATCCATGATACGCATCGCATCATCGCATTACCCTCATTCGCTAATTCACAATAATAAGAAGAATTATCTATTGTATCCGTCTTCAATACAGCATTTATTGTATTAGTTACAGTAGTGAGACTAGGCATGAAAGAACCTTCGATCTCTTCAAAAGTTATGTTGTCAATGAAAAAACCATTTCTGTCTTCGTTTTGTGAGCTTGCCCATAAATCAAGTGCAGCTAATTCATGATTGGTGTTGAACGACTTGCCCAAACATACTATCTCATCATTAATTTTAAAACGCAAAATTGCATCATCAGCATAGTACTCAAGGCATACTCTAAACCATTCATCTAATGGAAAATCAAGATTAGAGTATGACATGCTTAGACCGTTAATAAGGTTTCCATTATTCTCGCTATTAAACCAAACATTAATAAACGAAGAGCTGCTGCTTCCTGCGAACTCGTGAAGCAGGGAAAAAAAGGCTTCTTTTCCATCGGGAACGAGCATGTCGAAAGAAACTACGTAGATGCCTGTCATCTTGTTGCCGAGTTTCAGCACGACTTCATTGCCGCTGTCAATTTTCAACGCTTTGTCTCCTTGGCTATGTTCATTGGAAATAATAGCATCTTCAGCACTTCCGGGTACTTGATTCCATGTAGTCCAAGGCTCGCCAAGAGTCTCGGCAACTTTGTCGCCAATGTTACATTGCTCAAAATCATAATAAAGGTTTTGCGCAGCCATTTTTCCCAACCCCGCCGCGCTCAGCAGCAGGACAAGTAGGACTGTGTGCAACACCTTTTTCATTTGTAAAAATCGCTTCATGATATTGTGTTTAATTAGATTACTTCATTATGATTATACGTTTTGTAGCCTCACCAATTGCGGTTTCAATGCGGATGAGATAGATGCCCGTTTCGTGTTCGCTGAAATCGAAATTAAACTCATCACCACTGGCATTGCCTTCGAAAACGGTTTGGCCAAGCATGTTGCTGATGGTGATGTGTTTGATGTCTTCGGCCTCGATAGTTATATGGTTGGTGGTTGGATTTGGAAAGATTGAAACAGTGATGCCTTTTTGTGTGCTGATGCCTGTATTGTACCCTATATAATTTGTGAACTCGTTCCAACCAGAAGCGTTTTGGTATGCCTCAATAGAGCCGCTTGGCACGTAGACGGGAATGTCTTTGGGAACAAGTGAAAAAACACTAATACCTAGAACAGGTGGATCATCTGTCATGACGGTCATAGAACTCAGATTCTCGCAATCATCAAATGCGAAGTCTCCGATGGAATTCACAGAATTCGGGATGACTATAGAGGTTAGATCGTTGCAAAAACGAAACGCGTGGCCACCAATAGAGGTTATAGAATTTGGGATGATAGTATTTTTGCAACCGGTGACTAATTCGTTGTTATTGGTTTTGATGATGGCGTTGCAACCTTCACGTGAATCAAACACCGTGTTTTCTATATCTACTTTGATTTGCACCATGCTACTACAACTTGTAAATGGATTTGTTCCCATGTATGTCACTGAATTCGGAATGGTTATCGAGGTCAAGCCCCTGCAACCATAAAATGCATAGGTTCCGATGGAATTCACTGAATTTGGAATAACTATTGAGGACAACCCCGTGCAGTAAAGAAACGCCCAGACTCCGATTGAAGTTACGGAATTAGGGATTGCAGTACTCTTGCAGCCTGTAATCAATTCATTTGTGTTACTTTTGATGATGGCGTTGCAGTCTTCACGAGAGTCATATACCATATTCCCTATATCCACAATGATTTGCTCTATACCACTACAACCACCAAATGGATTTCTTCCTATGTAAGTCACCGAATTGGGTATGAATATTGAGGTCAAACCGATGCAAGAATTAAACGCATCATCTTCGATGGAAGTCGTTGAATTCGGTATGGCTATCGAGGTCAGTCCACCGCAATCCCAAAAAGCAGAGAGACCAATGGAATTCACGGAATTTGGTATGACCACCGAAGTCAGGCCTGTGCAATCATAAAACGCATAGCTCCCGATAGAGGTTACGGAATATAGGGCTCCATTATGTTGAACATTTACTGGAAATACAACACCACCAGAAGGTTTAGAGAATCCTGACCAACTTTCGGTTCCAATTGTTCCTGGGCATGTCAATTCCACATAATGGTTGTTCGCATCAATAATGTTGTAGTACAAGGTCTGTCCTGTCTCACAAACCGCGCTGAAATCATATGCTGCATACATTTTCGTTGTTCCAACCGCACCCAGCAGTAGGACAAGCACGGCTGTACGCAACACCCTTTTCATTTGTAAAGTTTTTTGCATAATATTGTGGTTTTTATTTGTTTAGCGCAAATAATGAAAGAACTGAGTTTTGAAGCAAAACTCACAAAAATCGTGCCTAATCAATTGCTTCTATATCTTGAATTTTATTTCTTTAATGTCAAAACAATACGGTTCATTTGCCTCATTTACCAGCATCAGCCGCCCAAACGGGTCTATACCCGTCATAAACAGCCGCAAAACCTTTCCGCCAACTTCATAATCCGCCCAAGTGCGGTAACGGAATAACCTTTTCAAATAGTCCTGTTCAATAGTTGCCGGGTCGGCTTTCAGTTGTTCCACCTTTATTATAATATGCTCTGCTAGTTGCTCCAAAAGCGGTTGCAAAGCATATTCCTTTCCCGTAATCAATTTCAGCGAAATTGGATGCGTCGGCCAATCTTGAAATTGCATTTGGTTGACATTGAGTCCAATACCTATGATGGAAATATCCATCATGTTGGCCTTTATCGTGCTGTTGATGAGAATACCGGCTAGTTTGCGGTTTCCGTAATAGATGTCGTTAGGCCATTTGATGCTGAGTTTCTCGACTGGTAACAATTTGTCTAACACCTCGACAATGCCCAATGGCACTGCCTCGGAAAGCAGAAACTGCTTTTCGGCAGGCAAAAAACTCACATCTAAGGCTAAAGAGAAAGTGAGGTTCTTTCCAACCTCACTTTCCCAGCTGTTGCTACCCATGCCTTTGCCTGCGGTCTGCTCATCGGCACTGACCACCCAGTTGCGGATGTCGCACTCCGACTGCAAGCGTTGCAGGTAGGCATTGGTGGAGTCAATCTGCTCTAAATGGATGTATTTGAGCATCACTTCACCACAACTCTCTGTGTCTCGTTGCCGACTTTGACGGCATAAATACCCGCGCCGAAACGCTTCATGTCAATTTGCATCTCGCCGTTGCAACAACCTTCGAAGACATGTTGGCCGACCATGTTAAATATGGTGACGGTTTGTTCGCCTTCGCTGATGATGTTGACCAGGCCTGAAGTAGGATTGGGGTAGATGTTAGTGCTTTGGCTGAGATTCTCTTCCACATCAGCGGTTACCTCGTATGAGAACTCGGTGCTCTCGCTATAGGCGAAGCGGCTACCCGAGAACATGGTTGATGATCCAGCTCTTAGACCATAGACAGAAGAGCCTGTCAATCCGTCGCCGCCAGCGTCGTAGATAGTAAAGTCGTAACATCCGTCGGCAGTAATGACAATAGTGTCAACATACATGGTGTTGGGCTCTGCGTAAGGGCCGCCTTCTTGAATCACCTCACCAGTCGAGAGTTTGGTGACCTTCCATGTGGTTTCCTGCGGGTTGTTGTCGGTGCGGATGTTGACTTTGATAATCTTACCAACTGCTTGGTAGGCTTGTTGGAAGGAGAAGGAGGCTACGTCATCTTCGGGGGCTTCGTCTTGCCCGTTGTTGACGCTTTTTATCTTCACCTCTAGCGTGTTTTCTTCTTCGACTGGGAATTCCACTTCGCCCAATTCTATGGTTTCGGAACCGAAGGTAGACAAGTTGCCTGTCCAGCCGATGGTCTTCAGGGTCTCTCCGTTGACAAGCACTTCCAACTCGGCTGAGGTCATGGCGTTGCTACCGTAGTTGGTCAGCAAAACCTGTGGCTCGGCAATACCGCTGCAGTTCATCTTTTTGACATCTGTGATGTCGCTCACGGCAGCCTCGTTGGCATAGAAAGGATCAGGGCTAAGGCTCGATTTGCAGGCTTGATACACTTCCTTCGTGTTTGAGTTTTGCACCCATGCGATGGCATCCAGTTGATTCATGTTGTAGATGTTGGCCAATTTCCATGTGAAAGTGTAGGCAAAGTAACCATTGGCTTCCAAACTGCCAAGGGATTGTCCGGCTGAGCTGGGCAGGAGCTTCTTCATCACGTCGTAGAAGTCTTTTTCGCCATTGGGGCCGGGGGCAGAAGTGAAATGTATCTCTTTCTCGATAACCCCAACGTAAAGCTTTAAGCTACCTGCGATGTCGGTTGAGGCACGGCCCATCACATGAACGGTGATGGCATCCTGCGCCTCGTTCAATTCCCATGAAAGGCGCAACTCCATAGGTGATTCGATGACAGAAAGCTGATCGATGATACTTTGGGTGATGCTGCCAGAATTGCCTGAAAAACGGTTGCCGTCGACGACAACGTGAGGCACACTATTGACACTATAATAACTGACGCGGGAACCATTGTCGCCCGTGTTGTGTAGATACATCGGGTCGGCACCCGATGGCCAGCTTACATGGTATTTGATGGCCACCACCTTGTCGCGATTGTTAGCGATAAGGGCATCCATGCCAGGATTGTACATTGCACATGGGCCACAGCCAGTGTTGGTGAAGCTTTCAAGTAGTAACATCCGCTCGTTTTGAGCATTGGTTTTCAGGGAAACCAGCATCATAAGCGATGCCAAAAAGACAGTAAACCTTTTCATTAGCGTGATTTTTTGATGTTTTTCAGCACAAAAGTAGATATTTTTCAAAAAATGGCAATGTTTTTGTTGTGTAATCAGGAAAAAATATGCATTTTTGCAAGTTGAAATTAATAGGGATAATATCAAAAAGATAATACTATGATTAAAAGGTCTATTTTTACTTTAATGTTTTTAGCTGTAATGGGTTGGGTTTCAGCTCAATCGTTGCAGTTTGAATGGGATGGTCACGTCTATGAAGAGGGCGAGACTGTCGAATGCACCAACGATGAATACGGCTATGGAGAGCTCATCCAACACATGCAGATTAGGAATCTCACTTCGGGCGACTTGAATGTCCTTGTCGAAAAGGAAGTCGTTGAGTCCCTTGAGGGCACCACGGACCTCTTTTGCTGGGGTCAATGCTTTGGTCCCAATGTCTTTGTCAGCCCTAATCCTGTATTGGTGCCTTCCAATAGCGTCACTGATAACGCAGCTCTGTCTTTTCACGTACTATTTGATGAGACGGTGTATGGTAAAGTGAAGATGAAATATTCTGCCTATGAAGAGAATCATCCAAATGATCGTGTCACCATCAATGTTGTTTTCACCAGGTCGGGCGTGGGTGTGCAAGAGACCGCTGCCGTGCATTTTGGTCAAGCTTATCCCAATCCGGCTTCCTCAGTTGTGAATTTTGACTACAACATCAACGCTAGCGACAGAGCTTCCGTGTCGGTCTATAATCTGCTTGGCCAAGAAGTGAAGAGCCAACAGGTGAACGGCTTGCAAGGACGTCTCTCCGTCTCGGTGGCCGACCTCAACGAAGGTATCTATTTCTGCAAACTATTTGTGAACGGTTGCGCGGTGACGACAGAAAAGTTTGTCGTGAAGAAGTGAAGCCTTCTATGAATTGAAACTAAAAAGGGTGGTGTTTGCTGACGCCGCCCTTTTTTGGCTTTAAAAAGCCTATATCCCATTTGAATTGGATTTTTTAGCGATTTTTTCAGTTTTTTAATCGATGTTTCAAATAATTTTATTTACTTTGCAAATTGTTTAATTAGCTTTCTTGCAAATAATCTATATTACTATGACTAACCACTGTCTTAAGAGTTTGATTCTCACAGCACTATTTGTTTTTACAGGTTTCATGGCCTTTGGTCAAGAAGACAACAGCATTAAGGGTTTTGTCTATGAAGAGTCTACCGGCGAGCCCATGATGTTCACCAATGTTTATTTGAAGGGCACGACCTTTGGTGGCTCAACCAACGAAAACGGCTATTTCAACATTAACCGTATTCCTGACGGACGCTATACCTTATTAATCACAAGCGTGGGCTACGATACTATCCGAGAGACGTTCAACCTGTCGAAAGGTCAGAGCATCAACCGTAAGTATTATATGAAGGAAACCAGCCAGAAATTGGAAACGGTCACCATCACCGCCGATAAAATTGAGGCTCGCACGGAGACAAAGACCTCGGTCATCACCGTCACACCTAAGACTATCACAAAGATTCCGAGCATAGGTGGTCAGGCCGACTTCGCCCAATACCTGCAAGTGGTGCCGGGTGTCATCTTCACTGGCGACCAAGGTGGACAGCTTTATATCCGTGGTGGCTCACCCATCCAAAACAAGGTGCTGCTTGATGGCATGGTGGTCTACAATCCTTTCCACTCCATCGGTTTGTTCTCAGTGTTTGATACCGACATCATCCGCAACGCCGATGTTTATACAGGTGGCTTCGGTGCTGAATACAGTGGACGTATTTCCTCCATCATGGATATCTCAACTCGCGATGGCAACAAGAAACGCATTTCGGGTAAGTTAGGAGCCAACTGCTTTGGTGCCAAGGTGATGATTGAAGGCCCGCTGAAGAAAGCCAAGACTCCTGATGATGCCACGATTTCTTTCATCCTTTCGGCAAAAAACTCTTATCTTGAACAGTCCAGTAAGTACCTCTATCCCTATGCATCTGAGACGGGGCTTCCTTTCAACTACCAAGACTTTTATGGCAAGGTTTCGCTCAATGCACCTAACGGTAGTAAAATCAACTTGTTTGGTTTCTCGTTTAACGACCAAGTGAACAACTATATGTCACTCTCTGATTTTGGATGGGATTCTTATGGCGCAGGCGCCAATTTCCTCGTCATCCCAGGCAAGGCTCCCGTGATGATTGAAGGTACGGTCGCCTATTCAAGCTATACTTCTCGTATGGTTGAAGCGGATAGCCCCGACCGTTACAGCAATATCAACGGCTTCAACATGGGCTTCGACTTCAGCCAGTTCATGGGTAAAAATACCTTGAAATATGGTATTGAAATGTTGGGTTATACCACGGATTATCAGACTTATAGTGTTTATGGACACAATAGGATTGGAGCAAAGTTGAACTCCACTGAGATTGGTGCCTACGCGAAATACAAGGCTGTGTTGGGCAAGTTCTTGCTGGAACCGAGCTTCCGCGTGCAATTCTATGCTTCTCTGTCTGAACTGTCGCCAGAGCCGCGTCTCGCCTTGAAGTATAATGCCACCGACCGTCTGCGCTTGAAGGCTGCAGCAGGTATGTATTCGCAGAATTTCGTGGCGGCCACTAGCGACCGCGATGTGGTTAACCTGTTCTACGGCTTCCTTTCAGGTATCGACAATCTGCCTGAGACCTACAACGGAGAAGGAATCAAAACCAACCTGCAAAAAGCCAACCACTTCATCTTGGGTGGTGAGTTCGACCTGTCACGTAATGCCACACTGAATATCGAAGGCTATTGGAAGGACTTCGTGCAGTTGACCAACATCAACCGTAACAAGCTCTATCCTGACTCGCCTGAAAACTCCCAGATTCCTGACCTGCTGAAGAAGGACTTCACCAAGGAAACGGGTGATGCATACGGTTTCGATGTGTCCCTGAAATATGAGGATCAGCATTGGTATCTTTGGGCAGTTTATGCTCTGGGCTTTGTGACAAGGGAATACGAAAAAGCCGTGGAAAACGGAGTTGAGTTGCTGCAATATGCTCCGCACTTCGACCGTCGTCATAACATCAACGTCATCTTGACTTATACCGCAGGCTCTAAGCGTCAGTGGGAGTTCAGCGGCCGTTGGAACTTCGGTACAGGTTTCCCGTTCACGCAAGTGCAAGGCTTCTACGAGTACTATTCCTTCCAGGATGGCATCAACTTTGACTATACTACAACCAACGGCGAACTTGGCGTGCTTTATGGTGACCTCAACGCTGGCCGTCTGCCTACCTACCATCGTTTCGACCTTGATGTGAAGCGCAAGTTCTATTTCACGGAGAACATTATGCTTGAAGCCGACCTTAGCGTGACCAACGTCTACAACCGTAACAATGTGTTCTACGTCAATCTGGTGACAAGCGACATAGCGCGCCAGTTGCCCATCCTCCCGACCTTCGGTTTGACGTTCTCCTTCTGATGCGTAATTAAGCAATGAAAAACACTCTTACACCCCCCAAGGCCGCCATCCGTCCCCATGAGATGACGGTGCATGGCCATACCCGTATTGATAACTACTATTGGCTCAACGAGCGCGAAAATCCTGAGGTGTTGGCCTATCTTGAGGCAGAAAACCAATATGCAGAAGCTTGTCTGAAACATACGGAACCTCTTCAGGAACAGCTTTTTAAGGAAATCAAGGGACGCATTAAGCAGGATGACAACTCGGTGCCCGTCAAGATCCGTGACTATTACCACTATACGCGTTACGAGGAGGGGAAGGAGTACCCCATATTCTGTCGCAAGTATCAAAGTCTCGAGGCACCTGAGGAAATCTTGTTGGACGGCAACCAGCTGGCCGAAGGCCATGCTTTTTTCGAAATAGGGGAGCTCAGCCTTAGCGAAGATGATAAGTTGTTAGCCTACTCGGTCGACACAGTGAGCCGCCGTCTCTATACCGTGTATGTCAAAAACTTGGAGACGGGTGAGTTGGTTGATGAGCCGATTCCTAATACCTCAGGCAATGTGGTCTGGGCCAGCGACAACGCGACGCTTTTCTATGGTGTTAAGGATGAGACCTTGAGGCCTTGCAAAATCATGCGTCATCGTTTGGGAACGGCTGCTGCTGAGGATGTGTTGGTTTATGAAGAGTCAGATGAGACCTTTGTCTGCTATATTAGCAAGACAAAATCTAGGAAATATCTGATTATCAATTCGGATTCAACTCTGTCATCGGAGTGTCGCATCCTTGAGAGCGACAAGCCTATGAACGAATTTCGTGTGTTCCAGGAACGCCAACCCGATATGCTGTACGGCATCGACCATTACGGTGAGCATTTCTATATCCAGACCAATGCTGATGGTGCGAAGAACTACAAGATTATGCGAACGCCAATCGACCAAACGGAAATGGCGCATTGGACGGAGGTC
The DNA here is from genome assembly GCA_017428285.1 of Bacteroidales bacterium. The sequence continues at coordinate 17,145 of JAFRRE010000126.1, forward strand.
ATCGCCCATCGTGAGAAGGTGATGATAGAGGGTTTCACCATCTTCAGTAAGTATTTTGTTATTGAGGAGCGCGAGAAGGGGTTGGTCAACATCAGGATACGGACTTGGGATGGCAGCACAGACTATTATCTCGATTTCGGTGAGCCTGCCTACACCGCTGGTGTGGGTGCTAATCCCGACTTTGAAGCCGTCACCTTGCGCTATGCCTACAATTCCATGACCACACCTTCTTCGGTCTACGAATGGGATATGGAGAAGTGCACAAAGACTTTGCTCAAGCGACAGGAAATCGTGGGTGGCTATAATCCAGAAGATTATGTCACCGAGCGTTTGATGGCGCCTTCACATGACGGTGTCCTGGTGCCGATTTCGATTGTTTACAAGAAAAATGTGGATGCTGCGGTCCCTGAGCCTGTCGAAGGGCCGCGCCAAAAAGGGTCGGGCCCTTCGACAGGCTCAGGAACCCTTAACCGTCCACTTGTCCTTTACGGTTATGGTTCCTACGGCTCTAGTACGGATGCTTATTTCTCCGTGGCACGCCTTAGCCTCTTGAATCGCGGTTTCATCTGGGCCATTGCCCACATCCGTGGTGGCGAGGAAATGGGACGGCAGTGGTACGATGACGGCAAGATGATGAACAAGAAGAACACTTTCCTTGATTTCATAGCCTGCGCCGAATACCTTATTAATAAAGGTTATACCTCGCCGCAAAAAATGTTCGCCATGGGTGGCAGTGCGGGTGGTCTTTTGGTAGGTGCCGTGACCAACATGCGTCCTGACCTATGGAAAGGTGTCATCGCTCAAGTGCCTTTTGTAGATGTTGTCACTACCATGCTCGATGAGAGTATTCCGCTCACCACGGGTGAATATGATGAATGGGGCAATCCCAACGAGAAAAAGTATTACGACTACATGCTTTCCTATTCACCTTACGATAATGTGGAAGCCAAGGATTATCCAGCCATGCTCATCACCACGGGATTGCATGACAGCCAGGTGCAGTATTGGGAACCCGCCAAGTGGGCGGCCAAACTCCGCGCCTTGAAAACGGACAAGAATCCTTTGTACTTGAAGACCGAGATGGATTACGGCCATGGTGGCGCTTCGGGGCGTTTCGAAGGGTTCAAGGAAGTCGTTTTGGAATATGCCTTCATGCTGGATGAACTGGGAATGATATCATCAAATAACGAATCATAATGAAACTTTGTAAAGAAGGAAAGTGTTGGAAAGCATGTTACGACCAAAATCACAACAAGTACTTTGGTCATCTCATGTACACCAACCGTGAAGGGCAGACACGCTACCTTTATGAGATTACCAAAGAAGTCTTTGATAGGCTGGGGTCGTTTCCCGAAGACTATGACAACGATCGACTGATTGAAACGGGACGGTTGCTTTTCCGCTTCGAGGACACAATGTATGGAACCTTGGGTCCTGAGCATTATGTGTATGATGACTGCTACACTGAAAGCGATTTTGACAAGGCATTCGAATCGCTGACAAAGAAACGAAAGAGGAGAAATGCATAATTCCTTGACAAAAGAGGATTAGTTTTGCTATTTTTGCACACTCAAACCGAAGAAAGGATCTGATATGAAGAGAATAGCATTGGTTATTGCCGCTATATTGTTGACATTTAGTGGTTTTGCTCAAAAACAGCCCAAGTTTACCGAAGAAGACGCCAAGCAGTTTTATCGTACGATGCAAGGCGATTATGTCATGCAGGTGAACGATTCCACAACGGCGATGGTGCATTTTGTCCCGATTTGGGAGAAACCCGATAACCGTTTCCAATGGATGTATGTGGAGGCGACCATTGACAAAAATGTTGTGTTTCAGAAAGTCCTGGAGGTACAACCCAAGTCGAGCACAAAGTTTCGCGTCTATCTTCACGACTTGAAGAATCCAGCTGAGTTTGCTGGGAAATGGGCCAACCGCAATTATTTTGACGGTTTTACGCCGAGCATCTTGAAGGGTGGGAAGCGCATGACTTTTGTGAAAACCTCCGATTTCTCCTATCAAACCAATGATGGTCCTACACGATATAAGGCTATTGACTGCTTCCCGCAGGGCGACCTGTTGCATTTCAAGTTCGTGCAGGCGGATGAGCGCTTTTTCATTAAGCGGGTGCCGAAGCGGACAAGCCGGATCATTGGTTATCAAGGAATTAAGGAGCTGACAGATTAAGTAAGATAGAAAAGAGGCTCCTTCGGTCGCTGAGCTTGTCGAAGCGTCGAAGGAGCCTCTTTTTTCATTTCATCTTAAACACCCAAGCCGCGGTACTCTTCAAGTCGCTGTATTTCAGTCCACTCGTGTCAATGAAAAGTTGACCATCCTTGTATGTCCAAGGCAAGGGTTTTGGGCAACCCAACAATGTTACTTTCATATCATCGGTCGGCTTGTCGAGGTTCAACACCAATTGGTCTTCAGGGTATTCCAAGGCGATGGCATAAAGCGCATTCTTGCCTTGCGTGTAGCAGATGTTGGGCTGTTCACAGGTGTATGTGGCTTTTAAGCCCATGGCGGGCAGCATGCTCCCAACTTGGAATCCGCTCATCACTTGTTTCTCCATGTTTTTCGATGACCAATACAGACTGATGGTGGCCTCAAGCTCATCTTCCTCAAAGAAGACTTCGATGCTGTGTTGCCCTTGCGCCAATTTCATCTTGCCAGTCTTCGCTTTTCTTGTGTCTTCGATGACATTTTTCCCGTCAATGATTAGTTTTGCTTTGTCATCGGTTTGGATTTCAAAGGTATAGGTGTCGGCCGTGCAAGAGAATGCTCCCTGCCAATGGGCTTGGAAATGGTCGCAGCTGATGGCAGGATCGGGAGCGTTGCGCTTCCAGTCGAAGTTGATTTCGCTGTCGTTGCGTACCACCTTGACAGGCTTCATCTCGTAGAACTTCTTATATGGTCGCGTGCCGTAGATGGCTTCGCCGTTGATGTCGAGCCACTTGCCAAGGTCGAGCAAGCGTTCTTGCTGCAACAATGGGATTTTGCCATCAGCGGCAGGCCCCACATTGAGGGTCATGCCACCACCTGCTGCCACTAAGACGCAGAAATGGCGGATGAGTTCTTCGGAGGTCATGTAGTTTTCCAAAGGCTCGTTGCGGTTGAGACCAAACGAACGGCCCAAGCCGCGACACTCGGCCCAAGGACGGTCGGTGAGGGTGATTCCCGCGCTGTATTCAGGCGTGCGGAATCCGTGTTGTTGCCCATCGCCCCAGCGGTCGTTGACGATGGCATCTTTGCCCACGGTGTTGTAGTACCACGAAATGAGTTCGGTGGCGTGCCATTGTTCTGAGGAGTTGCGCCATTCGCCGTCGGTGAAAAGGACGGTAGGCTTGTAGTGCGTGACGAGTTCCTTGAACTGCGGAATCATGTGCGTATCTACATAAGAGCCAATGTTTTCATCGGGGTCGACATACCAGCGGTGGATGTCGCTTTTCCACTCGGGCAGTGAGTAATAGAAGCCCATTTTGAGTCCTTTGTTGCGCACGGCTTCAGTCAGCTCGCCACAAATGTCGCGGTGCGGACCGATTTCAACGGAATTCCAGCCAGGTGCATATTGGCTCGGCCAGAGGCAGAAACCATCGTGGTGTTTCGAGACCAGCAATACATACTTTGCTCCCGATTTCTTGAACAACTCTGCCCACTCGTCAGGATTCCATAACTCGGCTTTCCACATCGGTGCAAAGTCTTCATATTGGAAGTCCTTGCCATAGATGCGCTCTTGGAAAGCCTTGCGGTCATCGTTGGTCATCAGGCCACGGTAGTACCACTCGGCATAACCTTCAAGGCTCGCATAGGCAGGAACAGAATATACGCCCCAATGGATAAAAATGCCCAACTTGGCGTCGGAGAACCATTGTGGATAGCCTCGTTCGTTGATGGATTCCCAGGTGGGCTGGACTTGGCCATACAGCGACTTGCCTATCAGCAAGACCGCAATCAGATAAAAGATGTTTTTTGCTTTCATAATCCGCAAAAGTAGTACATTTTTCAATAATTTGGAGATTTGTCCGAGATTTCCTAATTTTGCCGTATGAACATCTATCAACTTTTTCCCCGACTGTTCGGTAACAAACATACCGACTTTCACTTCAACGGCAGCAAGGCAGAAAACGGCTGTGGCACTTTTGGCGACATTGATGAAACGACTCTTGAGGCCATCAAGGACTTAGGCTTTACCCATATTTGGCTGACGGGCATTTTGGAACACGCTTCCGAAAGCACAGGCACGCATCCCGACATTACCAAAGGCCGTGCAGGCTCGCCATACGCAGTGACTGATTACCATGCTGTTGACCCCGATTTGGGCACAATGGATGACTTTGAGCAATTGGTCAGCCACATTCACAATAAAGGAATGAAAGTGATTATCGACTTCATCCCCAATCATTTGGCACGGCAGAACAAAGGCTTTGAACCTTGCAATTTCTATTATTGTGAGGGACAAGGTTTTGTTTCACCTCGCCGAGTAGCTGAACAGCCTTATGAGGAATATCCAGCCAAGGCCACAGGCAACAATGTGTTTTCACCCAATCCTAGTCTGAACGATTGGTACGACACAGTAAAACTAAACTACGATTGCCGCGACACTTGGGAGAAGATGTTGGAGATTCTGCGTTTTTGGTGCAGCAAGGACGTCGATGGTTTCCGAGTGGATATGGCCGAAATGGTGCCAGTGGCATTTTGGCAGTGGGTGATTGGCGAATTGCGTAAGGATTACCAACCTTCGATGATTGCGGAAATCTATCAGCCAGACCTTTACAAGCCTTTCTTGGATGCAGGATTCAATTACCTCTATGACAAGGTGGGCTTGTACAACACTTTGGAGCGGGTGCTTTGCGAAGGTCATGAGGCGAAGGAAATCAGCGAGGTGTGGAAAGATCTGCACGACATGGATGACCACATGCTGCGCTTCATGGAGAACCATGATGAAAAGCGGTTGGCCTCGCCCCATTTTGTCGGTGATGCTTTTGCCGCCTTGCCCGCCGTGTCACTTTCCGCTTTGATGAACACTGGACCGTTTATGGTTTACAATGGTCAGGAGAGCGGGGAAGATGCCGTTGGTGAAATAGGTTATAGTGGCGATGACGGGCGCAGTTCCATTTTCGACTATTGCCACATGCCACAGCATCAAAAATGGATGAATGGCGGCAAGTTCGATCGCGGTGGGTTTGATGAAGCCCAAAAGAAACTCTTTGGCTTTTACCGTAAGCTATTGCATTTCAGAAATGAACATTCCGCCGTCAACGAAGGCAAGTTCTATGATTTGATGTGGTGCAATCCCTGGTATATGAACTTCGACCCGCAATTCGTTTATGCCTTCTTGCGTTATTCCGAAACGGAACGCTTGCTGATAATCGTGAATTTCAACCGCAATGAATCACGAGATGTGGAAGTGAAAATCCCGCATGATGCCTTGGCCTTGATGGGCAGAAGCAAAGCCAACGAATTTGATATGAATGATTTCGCTTCTGAGGTGCATCCTGTCCATTTGGAGCCTTCAGAGACGAAAGTGGTTGATTTGGATTCGGGCGAGGTAGTATTCCATGGTATCAGTTGACTTTTTTTGAGCTGACTTGATGTTTTTTTTTAATATAATTACACAAAAAGTGTAGTGTAAATGAGAAAATTTCTATTTTTGCATTGCGGAAAATTCGTTGCGTAAAGTTCGTTACGAAAAGTTCGCAATAAAAATATGTAATTGTTATGGCAGGGAAAAAACAAAAACAGCTTGATAATCCGTTTGTTTTCCAAGGATACGAAGGGCCAAAATACTTTTGTGACCGTGTTAAAGAAACGGAAAATTTGATTTCTGCGCTCAAAAACGGACGCAATATCACCCTAATTTCGCCTAGAAAAATAGGAAAAACAGGGCTAATAAACCATACATTTTATCAGATTAAGGCGGAAAATAAGGATGCTATATGTATCTATGTCGATATTTTTTCGACCAAAAACTTGCAGGAATTTGTCGAATTATTGTGCAAGACGGTTATAGAGGATGCGCTGGAAAGGGAAAAATCGTTTACGAACAAGGTGTTGGATTTTTTCAAGGGGCTTCGACCTACCATCTCTCCGGATTTGATGACGGGGATGCCAACTGTTTCGGTGAGTGTGGTTCCTGCGCAAGCTGAATATACGCTCAAGAGCGTTTTCTCCCATTTAAACGGCTTGGGCAAGCCAGTGTACATGGCCATCGATGAGTTTCAGCAGATTACAGAATACCCTGAAACGGGCACTGAGGCCTTGCTGCGTTCTTATATCCAGTTTATCCACCATGTGAATTTTATCTTTTCCGGAAGTAAGAAACACTTGATGGAGGAGATGTTTTGTGCTCCTAATCGACCTTTCTACCAAAGTACTCAGCTGATGAACTTGGAGCCATTGCAAGAGGATGTCTATTACGACTTTGCCAGCAAGTTTTTCGAAGCAAAGAAAGGCTTGTTTAGCCAACAAGTGTTCCATGACATTTATCAGCGTTTTGACGGCTATACCTGGTATCTGCAAGCCATCCTGAATCGATTGTATGAGCAAGGGAAAAAGGTGGAAACGGACAAACAAGCCGTAGATGCGATTTTGTTCCATGTCAACGCATTGGCACCACATTATCAAATGCTTACCTCGTTTTTGACCGACAACCAGTTTAGTTTGCTCAAAGCCATTGCCCGCGCCGAGCTTGTTGAACAGCCATTGAGCAATGAGTTTATCAAGCGTTTTGAATTGCCTAGCACGAGCAGCGTCAAGTCGGCCTTGTCGGTGCTGGTGGACAAAGACTTGGTTTACCAGACCAGTAAGGGCTATATCATATATGACCGTTTCCTTGGCCTTTGGTTGAAGCGATTGTGATGTGAACAGTCAATGTTTTGATTTTCGCAAAATTTGTAGATAATTTGTTATTTTTGCAGTGCTATAGGTGATGAAGATGACCGAAACCAATCGCATAGAATTCAAGCGCGAGCTGACCGACGAACTCGACATTGAAAAGGAAGTTATCGCTTTTCTCAATTACAGAGAAGGTGGCATCCTTTACTTCGGCATTGACGATGATGGTAAAGCCATAGGCGTGTCAGACATTGATGGCGACATGTTGAAGATCAAGGATCGCATCCGAAAGAATGTCATGCCTTCGCCAATGGGTCTGTTTGATGTGACCGCCGAAATGGTTGATGGTGTAAAAGTCATAAAGGTTTTTGTGGCGTCGGGAAGCGAAAAGCCTTATTACAAAGCCAAATATGGTATGAGTACGCGAGGTTGTTTCATAAGGGTTGGGACAGCCGCAGAACCGATGACCACCGCTATGATAGAGGACTTGTTTTCCCATCGAGTCAGGAACTCGTTGGGACGTGTCAGGTCGCCACGGCAGGATTTGACTTTCAGTCAGTTGCGGATTTATTATGAAGAAAAGAAGCATCCGCTTAACGAGAATTATTTGCGCAACTTAGAACTGCTGACCGAAGATGGGGCGTTGAATTATGTCGCCTATTTATTGGCCGACGAAAATGGGAATTCCATCAAAGTGGCAAAATATGCTGGCAAGGACAGGGTTGACCTCATTTCGAATAATGAATATGGCTATTGTTGCTTGCTGACTGCGACAAGAAGGGTGCTGGAAAAATTGAAGGTTGAGAATGCCATTTCTACGGAATTGACCTATATGAGCCGCATCGATACCCCACTTTGGGATGAGCGGGCAATCCACGAAGCAGTTATCAATTTCATCGTCCATAACGACTATAGCCGCGAAGTGCCGCCAAAGTTTGAGATTTTCTCCGACCGACTTGAAATCACTTCATACGGTCGTTTGCCTGAAAATATGTCGGAAGATGAGTTTTTCAATGGTGTTTCCATCCCACGCAACAAGGAGTTGATGCGGATTTTCAGGGATGTTGAGATGGTCGAGTCGTTAGGTTCTGGAATGCCGAGAATTATGCAAGTTTATGGTCGCGAATGTTTTACGTTTATGGAGCATTTCACTCGGTTTACGGTGCCGTTTTATAAGGATATCATCGATAATGTCACCGAAGGAAAAGCAGACTCACAAAAACACGTGGAGAAAGACCAAAAACACGTGGAAATGGATATAGAATATGTGGAAAAAGATGAAAAACACGTGGAAAAAGGCCAAGAATACGTGGAAAAAGATGAAAAACACGTGGAAAAAACATCGAAATTGATACTTGATTTAATTCGAATAGAACCAAATATTACTTTGAGCGAAATTGCCAGACGGACAGGTTTGGTTCGTAGAAGTATTGAAGACCAATTCAATCGTTTAAAACGAAAGAATCTCATCCGTCGTGTTGGTTCAAGAAAATTTGGACATTGGGAAGTAATTGAACAAACCGATTCATAATAAGATAAATAGAAAGAAGACTTTTCACTAAATTTGCAAAATATTTCGATAACCTTTGAAATAAATACATAAGCAATGAAAAAACAAATACTATTATTCTTGGCTTTGATAATGAGCATGATGGCAACCGCACAAGTGACCATACAAATGGAAAAAGAAGGAGGCGTTTACAAAGTGCCTTGCACCGTGAATGGCGTGAAAATGAAATTCATTTTCGATACGGGCGCAGCAACTGTTAGCATGTCGCAAGCGATGGCGCAGTTCCTGCTCGATGGAGAATATCTTTCCGAAAGTGATATTAAAGGAATTGGACAATCTCAATTGGCCGATGGAAGCATAGTGAACCATGCAAGTATCATCTTACGAGATGTAGAGATAGGGGGGATGCATATTCACAACATTGCAGCTACGGTGGTTGAAGGACAAAATGCGCCTTTGTTATTAGGCCAATCTGCAATTCAGGAATTGGGTAGAGTTTCAATTGATGGAAATAAGCTTATTATTCATTCAGTAGATAACGAACTTACTCAACAACAGATTGAACAACTTGAGGAACAAGCCATGAATTTTATCCATGCGGGTAGCTATGCAGCAGCGATAGATTGTTTATCCCAAATAGATGAGTCAGTTGGTTTGACTGAATATGGGTTAAAGAATTTATGCTATTGTTATAGTTTAAATGGGCAGAGTAGCCAATGCATTCAGACCTGTAAAAGATGGTTGGAAGAATTTGATAAAATCGGTGATATTGTTAATAAAGAAATGATTTATTCATATTTGGCAAGTTCTTATGAATTTGGATGCAATGATTATAATAATGCAATTCTTTGGCATCAAAAAGATTTGGATGCATTAGAGAATAAAATCCCAATGAGTTATTTCAAAACGAATATGAAACTTAGAAATAGCGCTATTAATGGTAAATATTCTGATTTGGGAAATTGTTATTGTAAACTAAAGAATTATTATCTAGCGGAAATTTATTATAAAAAATCCATCAAGCAACAATGTGTTTTTTTAAAAACGACAATCGAAGAAGTTGCAAAAGGGAAAGTACAGGATGATGATCTAGGACTCTTTTTGCTTAACTATGCATTTTATTATTTTGACCAAAAAAGGAATTCAGATGGTGATGAAGTAATGAAACTTGCTGCATTGTGTGGAAATCAAGAAGCAATAGAGTTTTGCAATAAATACAATATCAATTATCAGGTGAAATCAAGTAAGTTGTTTGAGTGATAACAAAAGATTCGGAGATAAAACTAAAGACGGTTGTTATTATGAAGCCCGATGTTTTGGTGAATCATACTATGATATTTGGTGATAATCCATTGCCGCCTGCGGATTATTTAAACGGAATTAGTCGAGTTGATTTGATTAAAATTGCTACGTTTTTAATTAACAGTGACCAAACAACGAATAATGCAAAAGTTTTTTTGATCAAATTCTTTTCTCGAGAAAATAATGAATTTGCAAATTCTGTATATAGGGAGTATGTCCGAATTTCAAAATCCCAAAGAAATTCAAGGCAAGACCTTGACTGTAATCTTTGCTTTGTATCAACTTATGTTGGAATGGAATTTCTTAAACTAGTATTTTCGATTGATACGGGTGATGATTCATTATCACATGAACAAATCGAAATAAAAGTTTTTCATTCTATATTGGCATTGAATGAAAGCCTTACAGAGTATGATTATTCTGAAATTGACAATCTTGAAGAGAATGAGAAGCTTGGCTATTTGTTGTTTAATAATCTTCTGCCATACCATGATTTTAATAATGAACATTATGAGTTCCGGTTGCTTGTCAATGTAATTAAAGCTTGGAAGTTTTTTCAGTTTTGTGAAAAACATAATCCATACGATTTATTGTTGCAACGTTTTGTTGATATTTATAAGTTAGAATCGTGGAAAGATTATATTGTATCTCTACTAATGATTTTTCTTAATGATATTCAAAATGAGAGCTTTGTCGTAAGTATAGGAAAAAACGATAAATACCAAGAACAACATAAACTGTTGTTTGGGGAGATTTCTATTCCTTATGATGTGATTATTCCATTGGATAGAAACCCAGATTATAAAAGCTTTAAAGAAAAACCTCTTATTGATTTAGGTAATGGTGATTATATAATGATAAGTAGAGTGATATGTTTAGAGCAACTTTATACCAGCTTGGTTTTTAAATTCAAATCACTTAACTCTAGCTTTGGGAAAAAGCCAGCCATAAGCGATTTCTTGCAAGATTATACAACTCGTTTCTCTGAGGAGTATTTATTTAATGATACAATTAGCACTGTTTTCTCAAAATGGAAAAAAGCAATAAAAACAACAGGAAAGAGATGTCGAGAGAAGAATAATGGTCAGGGTAAACATGAACCTGATTATTATGTTCGGAATTGGAATAGAGTTTATATTATGGAGTATAAAGATCCGTTATTTAAAGCGGAAATAAAAGCATCGCATGATTTTAGACAGATAAAGAAGTATATAGAAGAAAAACTGTTCATTAAACAAAATGGCGATGTTTCTGCGATTGAGCAGATTGTATATAATATAAAAAAAATTGTTTTGAAGTCTGAATGGTTTGAATGGGATGAAAAGATTAATGACAATGACAAGATGCAAATATATCCTATATTAGTAGTTGGTAATAGGGTTTTTAAAACGCCAGGCATTTCTCCGATTCTTAATAATTTATTGCGTGAATCTTTGAAAAAAAACAATATTTATGGCTGTAATATACATGATTTATTACTTATTGATATTGACACTTTAATATGGTTCCAATATGATTTTAAGGAAGGATACATTGATTTTCAAGATGCCGTGGAAAAGTATTACAAGTTTATAAAAGCAAATAAGCCCTATAAACCGCATAAAGAATCTTTGTTTGTCAATTTTATACATAATACTTTCTCGTTTTCTGATTATTTGTTGGATTTTTATGAGCATAAAGCTAATAATGAATTAGTCGATGAAATCACAACTGGACTGAAAAGTCTTGCAACTGCTAATGTAAGAAATATTATTAAGGATGATTTGATAGTTTTGAATAATTAAATAACGATATTATGCTCCCTCTCGTACAAAACGACCCCTGGCTCAACCCCGTCAGCAAAGCCGTTGACGACCGCCACAACCGTTATGAACAACGGTTGAACAACATTAAAAACAACTACGGCAGCCTCAAGACTTTCGCCACGGCGCACCAGTTTTTGGGCTTCAATTACGATAAGCGCCGTCACGGCTGGTGGTACCGCGAATGGGCTCCCGCCGCGCATTATCTCTCGCTGATGGGCGACTTCAATAATTGGAACCGCTATGAATATCCTCTGGAACTGGCAGGTGCTGGTCTGTGGGAAATCTTTTTGCCCGACAGCGAGTTTGCCGACCGACTGGTGCATGGCAGCAAGCTGAAGGTGCTGGTGCAGTCGCAAATCGGGGAGCATGAACGTATTCCTGTGTACATCAAGCGGGTAATTCAGGATGAGGGAAACAAGGACTTTGCGGGTCAGTTCTGGAATCCGCCTACACCTTATATATATAAATACCCTGCGCCACAGTTGAAGGATGAGCCATTATTGATTTACGAGACACATGTGGGCATGGCACAGGAGGAGGCTAGGGTAGGGACATACAAGGAGTTTACTGAAAAGATATTGCCGCGCATCAAGGCCGACGGCTACAACGCCATCCAACTCATGGCCATAGCGGAACATCCCTATTACGGTTCGTTCGGTTACCATGTCTCCAATTTCTTCGCACCGAGTTCGCGTTTCGGTACACCCGAAGAGTTGAAGGAGCTCATCGATATGGCACACGGCATGGGTATGCTGGTCATTATGGACCTTGTGCATTCCCACACGGTGAAAAACATCCGCGAAGGCATCAACCTCTTCGATGGCTCCGACAGCCAATACTTACATCCTGGAGCGCGCGGCAACCACGACCTTTGGGACTCCAAACTCTTTAACTATGGCAAGGAGGAGACACAGCAGTTTCTGCTCTCCAACGTTCGGTATTGGTTGGAGGAGTTCCACTTCGACGGCTTCCGCTTCGATGGCGTGACCTCGATGCTCTACCTCGACCACGGCATCGGTGCGACCTTCGATGCACCAGAGAAATACTTTGGTGATAATGTGGATGACGATGCAGTCACGTATATGCAACTTGCTAATACGTTATGTCATGAACTGAATCCTAAAGCCATCACCATCGCGGAAGACGTGAGCGGCATGCCTGGACTCTGCAATCCCATCGCTGACGGCGGCATGGGCTTTGACTACCGACTAGGCATGGGATTGCCCGACTTCTGGATTAAGGTGCTGAAGGACGAAACTGAGGAGCAATGGAACATGAAGAACTTCTTCTTCACCATGACGAACCACCTTCCGCAGACCAAGACGGTGGCCTATGCTGAGAGCCACGACCAAGCGTTGGTGGGCGACCAAACCATCGCCTTCCGTCTGATGGGCAGTGAAATGTACACTGCAATGAGCCTCGATACGCCTTCGATGACCGTCGACCGTGGCATTGCCCTGCACAAGATGATCCGCCTCTTCACGCTCACTTTGGGCGGCGAGGCTTGGCTCAACTTCATGGGCAACGAGTTCGGTCACCCCGAATGGATTGACTTTCCCAGATTCGACAACGGTTGGAGCTACCAATATGCACGTCGCCAGTGGTCGTTGGTGGACAATGACAACTTGAAATACCGCTTCATGGGTGCTTTCGATAAGGCCATGCTCGATTTTGTGAAGCGCCATCCCGTGATGCAGGCGCCACCTGCATGGATGCTCTATGCCGATGAGGAGAATAAGACCGTTGTCTACGAGCGTGGTAACCTCATTTTTGTCTTCAACTGGGGGCCGCATTCTGTAGCCGATTACAAGATTCCCGTCAGGGAGACAGGCGATTATCGCATCATCCTTACCACCGACGACAAGGCTTTCGGCGGCTTTGGGAATATTGATGCAAGTGTGAGGTTTCCTTCGGAGAAGAAAGGGGATGACATCACAATGAAAATCTACAATGTGAGTCGCGTGGCGACGGTGTACCACCGCATTCCATAAACGACAAAAGCCGCTCCGAAGAGCGGCTTTTTTTATAGAGATGCAAAGTTGGCATCTCAAATCTTTATGATTTAGAAGTTGTAGTACAAACCAATTGACGATGTGCCTAAACCACAATCCAGGAAGAAGCCTTCGCCTCTTTCAAAGAGGTGGTCATAACCCAAGAAGCCAAAACGGAATGCAGCTGTCCAGTGTTCGGTGGCCATCCAGGCAATACCAGGTCTGAGACCAACGGCATACATTTGTGGGCTGAGGAGGTCGATGTCGCCAGCGAGATCGCAGAACAGCGAGAACTTCTCGATGGTGCAAGCCGTATAGCGGACGTAAGGTTGGATGCAGAATTGGTTGAAATTCACATCAACAATGTCGGTTTTGTCGTCAACGTGTCGGAAGGCCAAGCCAGCGGCGACAGTCCAGTGCTCGTTGAATGAGTAACCGATTTCAGGGGCAATCTTGAATTCGGTTTTGTTCTTTTGGAAACCTGCATTGGCCGAACCGCCAATCCAAAGTTGAGCGTTTGCGCTAAGGATGCCAACGAAGGCAAGGGCTAAGGTCAAAAATAATTTCTTCATTTTGATTAAGTTTAAGTTAATAATTAGGTTAGGTGTTTTTGTCGATTATTTAAGACGCGGCAAAAATAGCAAATTATATGCCACAATGCTTTTGCTTGATGCTTAAATTGTCCCAATAGGTCTTATTTCTCAATAAATGCAATGGTTTCACCCTTGTTGACGCGTTTGCCTTGGTCAGCCGTGGCCTCCACGATCTTGCCGGGCCAGAGGGTGTAGACAGGCTCCAAGCCGAGATTGGTTTGGATGGCGCAGAGCAGGTCACCTTCATTATATACGGTGCCGGGGGCAGGAGCAATCGACTTGTCGTCGAAATCCACTTCCCACATCACCACACCGCTCGCGGGAGCGATGACAGGTTCGGCGTTGGGATGACGCAAGGCGCGGAGGTCTGGAATCTTGGCCTCGCCACCAGCCTTCTCGAACTTGGCCTTCATCTTGGCTTCCAGCTCTTGGTTGAAACGACGCTTGGCTTCTCCCGACTTGTACTCACGGTACTGCTTCTCGTGCATGGCGAACTCGAAGAGTTCCTCATCGTCTTGGCCGCGGTCCCAGCCTTCTTTCTTCATCATTTCGATGAAGTGCGGCAAGGCATTCGGGTAGTTGTCTTGCGGGTTGCCCGTGAAGAACTGGAGGCCTTTCTTCTTGGCCAGCTCCACGATTTCGGGTGCGAGCGTGCCTGGCAGCTTGCCAGCCTTGCCGAGGATCATGTCCCAAGCGGCAGGGTCGATGGAGGTCTCGTAACGCGGCTCGCCCTTGCTGAGCGCAAAGAGGTTCATCAGGGCGATGTTCTTGGTATATTGGCTGAACGGGGTGACCAAAGGCGGGTTGCCGAGTTTCGGCCAAATGTCCTGCACTTCTTGGAACAGCTCGACCAGCATCTCGTCTTCGCTCAAAGCGGGCAGACCTTGCTTCTCGCGGTTCATGTTGATGGCGGCGTGTACCGGCTTGAGGTCGGCCATGAGCGAGCCCATCATGCCGCCAGGGAGGCCGCAACCCAAAAGCAACGAGTTGATGTAACGGTTGCGCGGGTCAATCCAGTAGCCGAGGAAGTCGTCGATGAAGCTTTGGGTCATGCTGCGGGCGGCCATATAGGTCTTCATGTTGATGTCTTTGACGAGGAAACCAGCGTCTTTCAGCATGGCTTGCACGCTGATGACGTCGGGATGGACGGTACCCCACGACAGCGGCTCCATGGCCACGTCGACATAGTCGCAGCCAGCCTTGCAGACCTCAAGCATTGAAGCCATCGAAAGACCGGGAGTGGTGTGACCGTGGTACTGCACCTTGATTTCAGGGTGCTGTTTCTTGATATGCTCCACGATGCGGCCCAAGCTGACGGGGCGACCCACGCCAGCCATGTCCTTCAGGGCGATTTCCTTGGCGCCAGCTTCGATGAGTTGGTCGGCAATATGCATATAATACTCGGCGGTATGCACCTGCGAATAGGTGATACTCATGGCGGCTTGTGAGATCATGCCCGCTTCGTTGGCCCAATGGATGGACGGGATGATGTTGCGCACATCGTTGAGGCCGCAGAAGATGCGGGTGATGTCGACGCCTTGGGCTTTCTTCACTTTATACATCAGTTGACGCACATCGGCGGGCACGGGATTCATTCTCAGGGCGTTGAGGGCACGGTCGAGCATGTGGCACTCGATGCCTCCCTTATGCAGTGCTGCCGTGAAAGCGCGTACCGATGGGTTCGGGTTCTCGCCATAAAGCAGGTTCACTTGTTCGGCGGCGCCACCGTTGGTCTCCACGCGGTCGAAGCAGCCCATGTCGATAATCAAAGGAGCAATCTTTTCCAGTTGGTCCTTGCGGGGCACATATTTGCCTGAAGATTGCCACATATCGCGGTAAACCAGGCTGAATTTTACTTCTTTTTTCATTATAATTGTGTATTTTATGCGATTTTGATTGAGGCTGCAAAGGTACAAATTTATTGGCAAAAAAAGGCAAATTCTATCAATATGCTTGCATAAATGAAAAAGTTGTATCTTTGCCTCGATTCGTATGTCGGTCTTTATACCACCGACTTATGGGAACACGATGATTCCCGCTTGTCTTTTTTGGGTCAGATATGGTTGTTTGAAGATGTAGTGTTGGTGTCATTGTGTATTTATTGTCATTGGAAGGACGTTGTAAAAGTATGGCTACAGTTCTGGCAAGCAAGTTCAAGCAATTGTATGTGTCCCCAAAGTTTAGGGAGTTTGTCAGATTTGCCATAGTTGGATTGATTGCCACGGGCATCCATTACGGCATATACTATCTTCTCAACCTGTTTATCAATGTCAATGTTGCTTACACGATTGGCTATCTGGTTTCTTGGTTTGTAAATCTGTATCTGACAGCATATTTTACTTTCAAAAGTACATTGTCCTTCAAGAAGGGAATTGGCTTTGCCGCTTCGCATCTTGTCAATTATGTGTTGCACATGCTTTTCCTGAACCTGTTCCTCGCGTTTGGCGTGTCTGAAGAAATTGCGCCATTGTTTGTGTTTGCCATTGTCATCCCAATTAATTTCCTGCTTGTAAGGTTTGTGTTCAAGTCAAAACAATTCAAAAGCCAAGAAGAATGAAACTGAATGTTGTCATACCCTGCTATAACGAAGAGGAAGTGCTTCGCGAAACCAACTGCCAATTGACAGAACTTGTTGATTCGATGATAAAGGAAAACCTGTTGACAGAATGTGATATTCTGTATGTTGATGATGGCAGCAATGACAAAACATGGAATGTCATAGAAGAGCTGCAAGCTCGTAGCCCATACGTTCATGGTTTGAAGTTGGCGCATAATGTTGGTCACCAAAATGCGCTTTGGGCAGGGTTGGAACAATCTGTAGGCAGATGTGATGCTGTCGTTACGATTGATGCTGACTTGCAGCATGACATTCAGAAGATTCGGGATATGATACTGGCTTACCAAGATGGTTATGAAATTGTCTATGGCGTTCGAAACACAAGAGCGACTGATTCAAAATTTAAAAAGCAAACGGCTTTGGCATTTTATAAAATGATGCGAAAAATGGGCGTGGACCTTATTCCCAATCATGCAGATTTCAGACTTTTGGGCAAAAGCGCCCTGCAAGCCTTATCGGATTTTCCAGAGCGTAATTTGTTCCTTCGTGGGATGGTGAGGCTTCTGGGATTTAAGGAAACCAATGTGTATTTTGACTGCAACGAACGATTTGCGGGAAAGTCAAAGTATACTCCCAAAAAGATGTTCGCTTTTGCAATGGATGGCATTACTTCGTTTTCGGTACAGCCGTTAAGAATCATAACTTTGATTGGATTGTTGTGTTTGGGTATTTCTATCGCTGAAATAATTTATATTCTAGTTGCATATTTTCAAGGTCGCACAATTCAAGGATGGGCTTCTTTGTTGTTCTCAATGTGGTTTTTGGGAGGTTTGCTTTTGTTCTCCATAGGTGTGGTTGGGGAGTATATTGGGAAAATATATAAGGAAGTGAAAAGGAGACCGCGTTATATTATAGAGAAACAGATATAGAACCTGGGATATTCTGATTGCTAAAACAAAACAAACATGAATCTGCGGAAAACAAATGGTTTGTCATGGGTCGGCTATGTTGCAGCCCTAATCATCGCAATTGCGTTTTTTGTCATCTCTTATTGTGGCTTTTTATATGGTGATGATTATTGGATGAAGAGCGACGTGTCCAACCTATATGACTTGGTTAAATATACTGGAGCGTTTTATTTTTATAGCGGCGGACGGCTGTTTTCGGTGGCGTGTCAATATTTGTTCAGCGGGCTGCTTGGCGACCATAGGATTTGGTATGCCATTGTGAATACGGCGTTCTTCGTTTTGTGCATGGTGACTTGCGGGAGGCTGATTAAGGATAAAAAGGAAGGATCCATTTCAATTGTCTTGTTGTTTGCTTTGCTGTTTTGGTTTCTGTGCCCCGTTCCTAAGAACACGTTGTTTTGGATAGCTGGTTCACCTACCTATTTGTGGGCAAACACCTTGTCTTTTGTGTTTTTGTTGTTCTACCTCAGGTATCAGGATGGCAACTTCAGTGGCTCTGGAAAACTTGGATTATCTGTTTTGGCTTTTCTGGCTGCTTCTGAATTCATTACCGCAGCTTCCATTAGCGGAGCATTCGTGGTATATTATGCCTTCAATTTCAAAAAACTAAAAGGAAATGCGGTTCCTCTGGTGGTCGGTTTTATCGTAGGATCTTTGTTTTTGTTGCTTGCACCGGGAAATTATAGGAGAGCAGCATGGGACAATGGGAGTGCTTCCCTTTTAGATGTGGGTAATTTGTTGCGTCAGCCTCTTTGGGAGATTGCAAAGTACAGGGCTTTATGGATTTTCTTGGCTGTTTTGGTGTTTGGACTGATAAAAAACAAAGTGGCTGTTAAGAAATGGATAAGGAACAACCCAATTCTCTTATTGTCGTTAGGATGGAGTGTTGTTGCTTGTAGCCTGGTTTTTAGACCCATAAGACGAGCTTTCTTTTTCACTGAAACTTTGTCGATTGTCTTGGCTTTGAAGTTCTTGTTTGATAATTTTGACTTGAAGGGAGTGACGAGAAATGTAGTGATAGCCCTTTTGTTTGTCTTGTTTGCAGTGGATTCGGTGTTTGCAGTGCGTGAAACCCTTCGGCAACGAGAGATCCATGAAGCATCCATGAAAACGATAATGGATTCAAAAGGAATCGTAGTGTTGGACTATTCTCCTCCTTCACATCGAATGGTAAACGTCCCAGTTTATGGCCCCTCTACCATCAGGTATTTTGAAAAAATATATGGCATGGATTCCGTTTTTGTTTATCCCTACTATTGTCTCGATAAGTATTATGACCAGGATCCTCCTTTGGAGAATGTCTATGTCGCCTACGATTTTTATGTAGGTGATGATGATATGCCAAAAGATGTGATTGTTTTGGTGATAAGAATCGAAGAAGAACGTTTGCAGGCCAAAGGCGGTCATGTCGTCTTTACCATTGACAGCGATCGACATGGTGAGCCTTTGGTTCTTGAAAAGGATGGACCTAGCTATTGTGTTGATGGATATGACTATTATCCTTTTTATTATAGCAGAAAAGACGCCAAGTATTTGAAAAGTGTCAAGTGTGATTTTATTGATGATTAAATCAATAGCTCTTTAAAGGCCAAAAAAAGGGTGCGACATTGTGCCACACCCTTAGCATTTCATTTAATACCCTATGACTTAAAACAGCCCTTCCAAAATCTTGTCCTCCACCAAATTCGGCAAGGTGACCTTCAATTTAGGCTCTGCTGCCATGGCGCGTTTGATGGCGAAGGTGGCGCCTTCGTTGCGGGCCCAGTTGCGGCGGGCGATGCCGTTGTTCACGTCCCAGTGCAGCATGCAGTGGAGCCTGCGATCAGCATCGGCAGTGCCGTCGAGGACCATGCCAAATCCACCATTGATGACTTCACCCCAGCCTACACCGCCACCGTTGTGGATGCTCACCCAGGTGGCACCACGGAAACCGTCGCCGATGACGTTCTGCACGGCCATATCGGCGGTGAACGATGAACCGTCGTAGATGTTGGAGGTCTCACGGAATGGGCTGTCGGTGCCGCTCACGTCGTGGTGGTCACGACCAAGGACGACGGGACCGCTCAGGCGGCCGTCAGCGATAGCCTTATTGAACTCAGCAGCGATCTTGGTGCGGCCTTCGCAGTCGGCGTAGAGGATACGGGCTTGCGAACCCACCACGAGGTGGTTCTCTTGTGCACCACGGATCCACTGGATGTTGTCGCGCATCTGTTGCTGGATTTCGGCAGGAGCGGTGCGAGCAATTTCCTCAAGCACATTGCAGGCAATGTCGTCAGTGACGGCGAGGTCTTCGGGCTTGCCCGAAGCACACACCCAACGGAAGGGACCGAAGCCATAGTCGAAGCACATCGGACCCATGATGTCCTGCACGTAGCTGGGATAACGGAAAGTACCGTCTTCTTTCAGGATGTCGGCACCGGCGCGGCTGCTCTGCAGCAGGAAGGCGTTGCCGTAGTCGAAGAAGTACATGCCCTTGGCGGTCAGCTTGTTGATGGCGGCCACATGGCGACGCAACGAAGCCTGCACTTTCTCCTTGAAGAGTTCGGGGTTCTCGGCCATCATGGCTTTCGACTCCTCAAACGATTGTCCGACAGGATAGTAGCCACCTGCCCACGGGTTGTGCAGCGAGGTCTGGTCAGAGCCGAGGTCGACGTGGATGTCGTGCTCAGCGGCATATTCCCAGAGGTCCACCACATTGCCTTGGTAGGCGTAGCTGCGGGCTTCCTTCTTGGCGAGGCTTGCGTTGACGTGCTTGAACAGTTCCTCGATGTTGTCGTACACCTCGTCGACCCAGCCTTGCTGATAACGTTTCTGTGTGGCAGCCGGGTTGATTTCGGCGGTGATGCTCACCACGCCGGCGATGTTGCCAGCCTTGGGTTGGGCACCGCTCATACCACCGAGGCCAGCGGTGACAAACAACTTGCCAGCGGTGCTGCCGCCGTGTTTGCGGGCTGCATTGAGCACGGTGATAGTGGTGCCGTGGACGATGCCTTGTGGTCCGATATACATATAGGAGCCGGCGGTCATCTGGCCGTATTGCGTCACGCCGAGGGCGTTGTAACGCTCCCAATCATCGGGTTTGCTGTAGTTCGGGATCATCATACCGTTGGTGACCACCACACGCGGAGCGTCCTTATGCGACGGGAAGAGACCCATCGGGTGACCGCTGTACATGGCGAGGGTCTGGTCTTCGTCCATATTGGCGAGGTACTGCATCACGAGGCGATATTGGGCCCAGTTCTGGAAGATGGCGCCGTTGCCGCCATAGATGATGAGCTCGTGCGGATGCTGAGCCACGGCGGGGTCGAGGTTGTTTTGGATCATCAGCATGATAGCTGCGGCCTGCTTGCATTTGGCCGGATATTCCTCAATCGGGCGGGCGTACATCTTGTAGCTTGGGCGGAAACGGTACATGTAGATGCGACCGTATTTCTCCAGCTCCTCGGCAAATTCGGGGGCCAAAGTCTTGTGGAACTTGGCGGGGAAATAACGCAAAGCGTTGCGGATGGCCAGCTTCTTCTCGGCTTTCGTCAAGATGTCCTTACGCTTGGGCGCGTGGTTGATGGTTGTGTCGTATGGCTTCACTTCTGGCAGCTCGTCGGGGATGCCGGCAAGAATCTCTTTTTGGAAATCGTTGAGTGTGCTCATTTTATGGTGTTTTAAATTGATTTTTCTTGAATCCGCAAAGATATGAAAAAAAACTCTTTCCCTCAAAAAAAAGAAAAATGTGTATTTTTGTCCACAAAATATGTGTTATGAAACGTCAATTCTTTCTATGTGCGTTTTTGCTGTTGTTTCCTTTACTTGGATTAGCTCAAGATGCAGTTTTACAAAATAATAAACGAGCCTTCGAAACCGCTTATGAAGCCTGCCCCTACATTCCCCCAGGCTTGCTCGAAGCCATTTCCTTCACCAACACCCATTGCCATCACCTGACTGATGACAACTATTTCCATGACGGCCCCGACGCCATGCCGCGTGCCTACGGACTGATGGGCTTAGTGAAGGACGGTAAGAACTACTTCCGTGAGAACCTGCACCTCGTGTCGGAACTATCGGGCATTTCGGAAGCGGAGATTTTGGAAAGTCCCGAAAAGGATGTATTGGCCTACGCCAAAGCTTTCGACCGTTTGGCCAAAGAAAGCAAGGCTGCTGAAATAAAGGATTATCTTTCTGTCATACAGCAACTTTCTGAACTTCCGATAGGTGAGGAGAAAGATGTTTACCCCATGCAGTCCATGCTCTATTCAGTGTGCACTTTCTTGAATGATGCAAAGAAGGCAGAACAATTTGGTTTCCAGAAATACGACATCAACCTAAAAGCGGTTTTTGGTGAGCATTACGATATGCTTACTGCTCCCGAATTAGGCGTTTCGCGCAGTCCCGACTATCCTCCTGCTATTTGGGACCCGGCCCCCGAATGCAACTGGGAAGAGCGTACCAAAGAAGTGAGCGCGGTGGTCATCCATTACACGGAAGGCTCTTACGCAGGCTGCATCAGTTGGTTCAAAAACTGCGACGCTGAGGTTTCGGCGCATTATGTCATCCGTTCGGCTGATGGTCAGATCACGCAAATGGTGCTTGAAAAAGACAAGGCATGGCATGCCCGCACAGCCAATGGCTATACCATCGGCATTGAGCATGAAGCCTACGGGAACGTTTGGGAGTTTTTCACCGAAGAGATGTATCGGTCATCGGCTGATTTGGTACGCAGCATTTGTTCTCGATATGAGGCGATTGATGGGCAGCGTACCCACGACCGCGATACGCTTGACAATGGCTTTTGCCTCAATAATGGCCTTTACAACCTCGGCGGTGAAGGGGCATGCGTCCAAATCCGAGGACATCAGCATTATCCCGACCAGTCGCACACCGACCCGGGTCCATATTGGGATTGGAACTACTATTACAAACTCATCAATGAGGGTACGCCTACGATTGTCCTTGAAGGCGAAGAAGGCCGTTTCGACCATCAGAACTATGGTAATGATGAACGCAAGATTTGGGTGATTCGTGGCCCTGAAGAATCGAACATCCAGTTGGATTTCAGCAATTTTAGCTTGGAGACAGACTTCGACTTCCTTTGGGTCTATGACGGCGACAATGTCTATGCCCCGAAGATTGGCCGTTGGAACACGCAGAGTCCTGGCATGGTGCAATCGTCGTCCAATGTGATGTGCGTGGAGTTCCGCTCCGATTGCGCCACCACCTCCACGGGTTGGGAAGCTTCATGGAAGGCTTTGATACCAGGTAGTTCGATTCCCGAAATCGCAACTGAAGGCGGAGTCTATCCCAATCCGACCAGTGGCATGGTTACGATTCGTACCGATGACCTAGACTATGGAAATTTGACCGTTTATGACCTTTATGGCAACCAGATGGTGCCTTTGATTCGCTATCATAAGAGTGTTACTATTGATACAAGTTCATGGCCTTCAGGGGTTTATATTGTCAATTACGGCACCTCATCCACGATGGGCAAGGCGATGAAATTAGTGAAGCTCTAATAGGCATTTGAAACAATAATCGCCATCTTGTTGCGTTCATCAAGGGAAATTTCTTATTTTTGCACCCTATTTTAATAAGGAATGAGAAACTACTCCATTATAAGCAAAGCCCTGTTGCTATTTTTGGCCGTAACGTGGTCGGTCATTGCAATGGCGCAGGAACCTTGCGAAATCACTTGCAATGCTGATATGCCTGTTTGCAGTGAGAGTGATGTGACGCTTAGTGTGCCCAACAATTACCTGTATTCTTTCTTGTGGTCGCCCGGCGGACAAACAACCAATAGCATTACCGTTCATCCCAACGAAACAACAACCTATAGCGTTGAAATTCGTGAGACGGAAAGCAATACTTTGGTTTGCCAGAATGAAATCACAGTGGAAGTGAAACCTCGTTTTGAGGTCAATTTCCGACAGGTGAAACTGACGTGCAGTAACAGCAATGAAGAAAACGGGCGAACCGCTCAAGTGGTGGCTACCGTCGACTCTACGTCGCAGGTTTACGCTCCCCCTTTTGAGTATGTGTGGTATAATTCTCGTGGAGATTTGACGCATGATAGACCTCTTTCGCCCTTGCATATTTCGCCTGGGAATCCAAATTGGGCAATCGGCCTCGAAGCTTTTCACTATTATTTCATCAGAGTGACTGACAATCGCGGTTGCACCCAGACGGACAGTGTTATGCTGAGGGCTTATCCTAACCCCGTGATTGAGATTTTGACGGATCCAAGAGATACGGTATATCTGCAAAACCCACATGTCACCTATTCCTTCGAGAATCTCTCGGCCGACACACTGGATATCAGCAACTTCTATTGGATTCTCAACCAGCAATACAATATCACCTCAACTTTGGAGGAACCTCGCTTCACTTATGTGGAAACGGGTGAATTCAGTACGGAACTGAAAGTGTATAACCCGCAAGGTTGCGACACTTCCTATTTGCATACTGTGAGAGTAGAGCCTGTAAAGCTGAAGATCCCGAATGTGTTCACTCCCAACGGTGATGGCGTCAACGACTATTTTATCATTACCATTGGTGAAGAGAGCGATATGCATGGAGGTAGCGAAAACGGCCAAAGGCACAGGGATGATGGTGGCTCGGCGATGGAATATGAAGGTTATGAGCCATTGAGCAGTTATTATGAAAAGACCGAACTGACCATCTTCAACCGTTGGGGTCGCGTTGTCTACCAATCCAACGATTACCATAACGACTGGGACGGTGGCGGATTGTCGGATGGCACCTATTTCTACGTGCTGAAATGCAAAGGTTTGAAGAACGATGCCACCTATCAAGGCTCAGTGATGATTATCAAATCCCAAAGACAATGAGAAAAGTGTTGAATATAAAGCATTTGTTGTTCCTCTTCATTATGGCTTTGTGTGTGATGCCAGCTTGTAAAGAGAAAGGAGGGGGTAATCTCTCCACCGACTTGGTGACCAGTCCAAAATCGGCCACCGAAACCTCCAACAAACAAGCCGCCATCAAATTTGACAAGGAAGAACACGATTTTGGCACTTTGCTGCAAGGCGAGGTGGTGACTTACTCGTTTCATTTCACCAATACGGGAAATATGCCGCTGATTATCAGTGAGGTGGGTTCAAGCTGCGGTTGCACTGTGGGCGACTATCCCCGCAAACCCATTGAGCCAGGTAAGACGGGTGATATCAAGGTGACTTATAATAGTGCAGGTCATCATGGTTTCCAAAGCCGTTTCCTGACTGTTATGTCGAATACTAACCCTGCTAAGACTACCTTGCGCATTAAAGCCATGGTGCAAACTCCTGACCAGTATTAGTGAGAGTTTAGAGTCGACAGGTGAGAAACGAATCATTCGGAAATCTTAAATCTTAACTCTTGAATTTTGAATATTAAATCTTCAAATTACACAAAATGAACAATTTACTTACAATCTTATTGTATGGCGGGAACGCTGCACAAAGTGCCGCTGGTGCCGAAGGTGCTCAAGGCGGAGGTTCCATGTGGTCAAGTCTTATCTTCATCATCCTCCTTATCGTCGTTTTCTGGCTGTTCTTCATCCGTCCCCAGTCGAAGAAGGCCAAGGAAGAACAGAAATACCGCGATAGCCTGAAAAAGGGCGACAAGGTGGTCACCATTGGCGGTTTCCATGGCAAGGTGGTCGAAGTGAAGGACACCACCGTGGTCATCTCTCTTGCTCCCAACACGGAAGTGGAGGTGGAGAAGAGCGCCTTGGTTCAAAGCGCCAGTCGCGTCGGCCAAGCCTAATCATCGGAGTGTTTTGACATGACGGACGAGTTGGATCGTATCAAACAGAAGGTGGAACGCACCAACAAGCATTCCGCCTTCACTTTTCTCGTTTTTTTGGTCATCTCCACCGCTGCGTGGTTCTTGGTCAAATTGTCGGAAGACTATGTCACCCAGACCACATTCCGTGTGCTAATTGAGGAGGTCCCGGCCGAAAAATGGGTTTCATCGGATGAGCAATTCGTGAAGATGTCACTCAACATCGACGGTTTTCACACGTTGAGGTACAAGATGATCCGTGAGCCCAATCGTTTTGTCACCATTCCTTTGTCTGAGGTTCCTTATCGTCTCGAGAGCAACAATACCTATTCGTTCAGCAGCCAATATGTTTCTGAGAAAGTGGCCGAGAGGCTAGGCATCACTGCTTCCGACATTACTATGAATGATGCGAAAGTGTATTTCACTATGGATGCCCTGAAATCGAAAGTGGTTCCTGTTGTTTTGCAATCCAACATCGCAACGGCGCGCCAATACGACATCTATGGCATCCCTATGATTGATCCGTCTTCAGTGACGATTTTCGGACCTCAGGAGGTCATCGATTCCATCAAACTGGTGAGAACGGAACTGCTGTCACGCGACAATGTGAACCAGAGCTTCAATGCAACCTTGCCGCTCGACCTGTTGGATGGTCAAATCCATTCCAATACCAAGGAAGTGAAAGTCGAAGTACAGGTGGAGAAGTACACCGAGATGGATGTCGAAGTGCCTATCAAGGTGGCCGACAGTTTGAAGGTGCGTTTCTTCCCCGAGATGATGTCGGTGAAATGCCTTGTGGCTATGCGCGATTACGCCTCTATTACTCCAGAGAATTTCACGGTAGCGGTTGACCGTCAGCAACTGAAAGCCATGCAACCTCTCTTGGATGTGCGTCTTGCTTCATGGCCACCCACCGTCCAAATCCTGAGCACCCGCCCCGACAAGGTGGAATACCTTATTGTGCAATGAAAAAAGTTGCCATCACCGGCAATATAGGCAGCGGCAAGTCGTGGGTCTGCGAACTGTTCAGGCAGCGTTTAGGCATTCCTGTCTACAGTAGCGACAATGCCGCCAAGCAGATGTATTTCATGCCTGAAGTACGCCAACAATTGGTGAAACGTTTTGGTGAAGCGTTTTATCTTTCCGAAACAGAGTTAAATAGAAGGCTTATTGCCGACTTGATTTTCCATGATGAAAGTGCCCAACGCGATTTGGAAGGTATCCTTTATCCCGCCCTGTTCGTCGATTTTGAGCAATGGATGGAAAAGCAAAATGCACCATACGTCTTGTTTGAATCGGCACTGGTGTTCGAAAAGCGTTTGGAAAAACGATTTGATGCCATCGTGATGGTGTCGGCTTCGGAAAATACTCGTTTGCGCCGTGCCATGGAGCGCGACCATTGCGATGAGGCTACCGTTAGGGCTCGTATGGCCAAGCAATGGCCTGAAGAAGGCAAGCGCCTGCTTGCCGATTATGTCATCTGGCATGAAAATGATGATGAAGACAATGCGCTCCTTGAGCAGATTATGCGCCTGCATAAGTTATTCTAAAGTTTTTCTTGTTAGTAAGCTTTTTTTTCGTATCTTTGTCCCAAATCTGAGAATCTTCGATTGTGAAGAGGTATAATCTTTACTTCGACAAGCTCAGTAGGACATGAATTTTGAATCTCAAATTTGAAATTTAGATACTAGATATGGAGAAATTATTGCTTTTAGGCGATGAGGCCATTGCTCAGGGCTTCATCGACGCTGGCGGCTCGGCCATCAACAGTTATCCGGGCACGCCTTCAACCCAGATTACAGAGTATGTCATCAACTCGAAACAAGCCAAGGAACTTGGTGTGATTGCCAACTGGTGCGCCAATGAGAAGACGGCCCTTGAGGCCTCCATCGGCGTGGCTTATGCTGGCAAGCGTGCCATGACTTGCATGAAGCATGTTGGCCTCAACGTGTGTGGCGACCCCTTCATGAATGCCGCCATCATCGGCACTAAGGGTGTTCTTGTCGTAGTGGCCGATGACCCGAGCATGTTCTCGTCACAGGATGAACAGGACAGCCGCTATTACGGTCATTGGGCCATGATTCCCATGTTGGAACCTTCCAACCAACAGGAGGCCTATGATATGGTGCATTATGGTTACGAACTGAGCGAGAAACTCGGTACGCCAGTGCTCTACCGCATCCCAACCCGTCTGGCTCACAGCCGTGCTGGTGTGGTGCGTAAGCCCGTTCGTCCGCAAAACGAACTCACCGAGCCCGCCGATGCCAAGTCGTTCGTGTTGCTGCCTGCCAATGCCAAGCGCCTGTATCGCGATCTCATCGACAAGCAACCCGCATTTACGGAGGCTTCTGAAACCTCGGGCTTCAACAAATATATCGACGGCCCGAAGAAGAACATCGGTATCATCACCACGGGTATCGCCTACAACTATTTGATGGAGAACTTCCCAGGCGGTCAATGCCCCTATCCTGTCGTCAAAGTGACGCAATATCCGCTGCCTTACGATATGATCAACAAGCTCTACGATGAGTGTGACGAAATCCTTGTCCTCGAAGACGGTCAGCCTTTCGTTGAGGAGCATATCAAGGGCTTCCTCGGCAAGGGCAAGAACGTCATGGGCCGCTTGGATGAGACCATCCGCCGCGATGGTGAACTGAACGCCGAAAAGGTGGCCAAGGCTCTTGGCATGGATGTGCCTGTAATGTATAAGGTGCCGGAAGTGGTTACCAACCGTCCGCCTGCGCTCTGTCAGGGCTGCCCGCACGTCGACAGTTACAACGCTCTGAACGAGGTTATGGCTAACCATAAGGGCGGCAAGGTGTTTGGCGACATCGGCTGCTATACTTTAGGCTTCAACATGGGTGCCATCAATACGACCGTGTGCATGGGTGCATCCATCACTATGGCTAAAGGTGCCAGCGAGGTGGGCGTCTTCCCGAGTGTGGCTGTCATTGGCGACGGTACCTTCGGTCACAGCGGCTTGACAGGTCTTATGGACTGTGTCAACGAGAAGGCCAATGTCGTGGTCATGATTCTCGACAATGACATCACTGCCATGACGGGTGGTCAGCCTTCATCGGCACACAACAAGATCCGCCGCATCTGCGAAGGCCTCGGTGTTGAGCCGGAGCACATCCGCGACATCATCCCGTTGCCCAAGAACCACGAAGAGAACGTGAAGATTATCGAAGAAGAGGTGAATTATAATGGTGTGTCGGTCATCATCCCGCACCGCACCTGCATCGTGGAATTGAAGAAACACATGAAGAAATAAGTATGAGCTATTAGCCATTAGCTGTTAGCTTTTAGCTAGCTTCACGGCTGCTAATAGCTAACAGCTAAAAGCTAACGGCCAAACAATTAAACAATTAAACAGTAAACAATTCAACATATGAAAAAAGATATAGTACTTTGCGGCGTGGGTGGCGATGGCATCGTTTCGGTGGCCAAGATCATCTCTGACGCTGCCTTGAATATGGGCATGAACCTGAAACAGTCCGAGATCCACGGCATGTCACAGCGTGGCGGTTCGGTCTTCTCTCACCTTCGCATCTCCGATGACGAGATTTTTGCCGATGTCATTCCGGAAGGTCAGGCCGACATCATCCTCTCTTCAGAACCTATGGAAGCCCTGCGCTATCTGCCTTGGTTGAGCAAGGAAGGCTGGGTCATCACCAATAATGATCCTTTTGTGAACATCAGCAACTATCCTGATATGGAGAAGATCAACGCTGAGTTGGGTAAACTTGAGCATGTCGTTTCCTTCAATGCCAACGAGATTGCCAAGCAGCTGAAGGCGCGTTCCAACATGGTGCTGTTAGGTGCCACGGTGCCTTATCTCGGCATCTCCATGGAGAAGGTGGAAGAAGCCATTGCCCATATCTTCGGCAAGAAAGGCCAGGAGGTCGTTGACCTCAACATCCAGGCTGTGCGTGCTGGTTACGCTCAAGCCTCGAAATAATCTGTTGTAGAGACGCAATGCTTGCGTCTCCAAAAAAGAAAAATGCCCGATTGGTTAATCCAGTCGGGCATTTTGTTTTCATTTTTCACCCCATTTGAGCGGGTAGTTGAGGCAAGTGCAATAGCACGTCTCTCTCAGATAAAACCGAATAACGTTTTGTTGTCCGTCGCTGCCAACTGAAGAATAGGCATCGAGCCATCCATAATAAGAGCCATCTTCTGCACTGTGTACTACTGCAATGGGATGGACGGAATCATAATACACATGGATGCCTTTCCCCCACCAGTTCGAGTCGGTTATGTTTAGGTTGTCTATGCTGAGGATGCAAATCTGCCAATCTTTCATAGCTTGGATGAAAGGGATGTCATATTCGAAATAGATTTTCAGGTCGGTCGTCTTGTCTTGGTCAAGATCAATACAGAGGGTGTCCCAAGTCTGCACGGAGTCGGCATAGCTGTAACTGATGTTCAGCGCAGGGTCGTATTTCTTATGCAAGATCTTGCCTGTTTGGCCTCCGTATTCCACTTTGTGGCAAGCAGAAAGGCAACCTATAAAGAGTGCAACCAAATAAACTATCGTTGTTTTTTTCATAGAGAGTGGGCTTTTAAAGGTAATAGCGAAGGCCTGCATATAAGTTGGGTCTGCGCTGAACTAAATAAAACGATGCTCCAATTCCTACGCCAAGATGTTTGGTGAGCATTAGGTCGTAGGAAAGGGCACAGCCTATTTCAAACGATGATCGATTCTGAAGGTTTCTATTAAGGTACCCTAATAGAAATTCGAAAGTAATGGATTGGGTTTGATTGTCTTGTTTGTGGAGGTCGCAGGCACCATCGAGAAGGCAATCCAAAAGTTTTTGATTGGAAAGGAAGTATTTGTGATAGCCAATACTGCCACCGATAAAATGCCTTCGATATTTATGGTTTTGGAAGCTATGTAGGCAGTCATAGGTTAGGCCAAAGGTCATGTTCTTATTAATCAAGTTCACTTTTCCAGCATATACAAAACCTTTATTAACAGCATAACCGCCATCAACTGCAAATCTGACCTTCAAAGGCTTACTTTTTTCTAGTTGTGTTCTAGCAAAGGTCGTTGTGTCCTCAATGTGATACGAAATGAGGTCGTCTTTGGGAATCCATACCGATCTTCTATGGCCTTGTCTTTCATAATCATGAACAAAAAGGATGGAAACATCTGACTCATCAGCAATGATGCAAGGAATAGTGTCACCTTCTTGTATGATTACGTAGTCATTAAAAGCTTTATCGATTGTTACAGCAGGTTCTGTCGGTGTATAATTGTTGTCGATGTCTAGGATGTAGGCTGCAATCTGGTGAAATCTGTTTCCATCAGAGTTTGGATAGATGTGTGTCTGAATCTCCAAGCCATTCCCTCCAACAGCTCTGGCTTCATTTTTTGCTTTTTCCAGCAGATGTTCCCAGTTTCTTGCAGCAAATCCATCTAGGATGGCGATTCCACCGAGGACTTCGGCGTTTTCCGGAACGCTATCACCTACTTCAAAAACACTCACCTCCGATGTGTTATCCAATGGTGGATATTTGACCTCGATGTTTTTGATGATTCGTGGAGCACAGGAAGTGAAGCACAAAAAGATTAAACCTATGGACAGGATTCTTTTCATTGTTTTCAGAAATAATAATGGATGCCAGCAAAGACTTCCATTTGTATTGTCGTTATTTTCCTTGTTATAGGTAAATTATCTGCATTAAGACCTGTAGCTGTGAAAGGGATGCCCATGATCATGCCATACCCAATACCTAAGCTTAGATGTTCAGTAATTAAATAATCATACCCACAATAACCGCCAGCTCCCAAGGTGCCTCCGGATAAGATGCAGGTATTATCCAAATAAGACTCTTCTTCATGATAGGAAAGATAACCAAACAATAAATAATAGTACAGCCAATGTTTTATCATTGATGGCTGTATTTCGCATCCTCCGTCAAGAAGACAATTCAAACGTTGACGCTTTGAAATGATGGGTGTATTGAGCCCAAAGCTGCCTGCAATGAAGTGTAGTTGTTGGTGACAGTCTTCAGTATGGCCGCTGTTACTATAATTATGTCCCGAGAAATGCGTTGTTCCTTCAAGATTGTAATAGCCATAGTGTAGGCCGAGAGTAGCACCGTTGTTAGTGTTGAAACGCACATCACCAAAACCAGTAAAGCCTTTGGAAGAATGACTTGAATAAGTGCCATCAAGGAAGCCAGTGCCAACATTCAATGAATATCCGCCATTTACAGAGACAATCATATTAAATAGCTTATTCTTCTGCTTATATCTTTCTATGACTGTAGAGTCTTCGATATGATACGACCGTATGTCGCTTTTGGGAAGAGAAATAGCTTTTCTATTGCCCCGCCTTTCATATCCGTAAACCACTTGAAGGTAACTTTCCGATTCAAAAACGATGAGCCCTGGGATGGTATCGCCATCTTTCATGACCACGAAATCGTTAAAGTCTTCTTTTTTGAACGTCTTGGGTTGAGTTGGCTTAACCTTGTCATCGACATTCAGTATGAATGCGGAGATGAGATTGCCTCCACGGCCATCTTGGTTAGGATAAACGCGGAATTGAACCTCAAGGGCATTGCCTCCAGCGGCTCTCGCAACTTTTTTGGCCTTTTCGAAGACGGCTTCCCCATCGGCAGGTCTTGTGGAACTGATACAGAGTCCACCAAGAACTTCGGAACGCTCCGGGACGGTGTCGCCCATCTCATAAATGGTCACTTCAACACTGTCATCAAGTGGAGGAAGCTGTTTCGTGATATCCTTCATCAGCGCAGGGGCACAAGATGAGAAGATGAAGGCAAAGATGCTAAAAAGTAGGATTCGCTTCATAAATTGTAAACAGTTAGTTAAAACTGCGTTCGTTTTTGCTTTTTAAACCAGACCGTAAACAGAACCAATCCCAATACGGTGATGACGGCCCCTATGCCGTAACCGACGGGGCGGGGTAGGATGGAGCCGAGTCCACCATCGGCAGCCTTGGCCACGAATAGGAAACATCCCGTCACCATGGTCATGAAGAGGGCAGGGATAAGGGTGATGAGATACCACATCTTGCCTTTGTTCTTGGCCAAGTAGACTGAGATAGCCCAAAGTGTCACCGTTGCCAGCACTTGGTTGGCCCAGGCAAAGTAACGCCAGATGACCTGGAAGCCTTTGGCATCGGATATGCTGTAGACCAAGATGGCGGCAGTGACAACAAACATCGGGACAGCCACAATCAAACGGTTCTTGATGGGCTTTTGGTCGTAGTGCATGAAGTCTGCGATGATGAGTCGCGCCGAACGAAGAGCTGTATCGCCAGAGGTCACAGCGGCGCTGATGACACCCAAAATGGTGATGGTAGCGATGACTGGCGTGAACCAAGTGTTGGCAATGATGCCCACGATGGCGGCACCACTCTTGCCCGTCACGTCAACTACACTGTCGGGGCCAAAGAAATAGGCTGCGGCAGCGGCCCAAATCAAAGCCACAACGCCTTCGGTGATCATGGCACCATAGAAAATCGGGCGGCCTTGTTTTTCGTTCACCATGCAACGCGCCATCAACGGCGACTGTGTGGCATGGAAGCCAGAGATGGCACCACAAGCGATGCTGATGAACATCATCGGGAAGATGGGGTTGTTGGCCGCATCGGGGTGACGGTTTTGAAGGCCACTCCATAATTCGGGAATCTCAGGCTTATAAATGAGGAAAGCCACGAAGATGGCCACAGCCATGCCCAACAGCAGGATGCCGAAGATAGGATAGATTTTGCCGATGACCTTGTCGATGGGCAACAAAGTGGCAATTAGGTAATAAGCCAAGATGATGGCAATCCAAATATAAGGATTCCAGCTCTGTGTAAAGTGTGCGTTGAGTAGGGTGGCAGGTGTATTGACAAACACCACGCCGACCAAAATCATCAAGATGATGGTGAAAGCACGCATGACTTGCTTTGCACCATTGCCCAAATAAGTGCCATGGATTTCAGGTAGGCTTGCGCCTTTGTCGCGCAATGAAATCATTCCTGCGAGGTAATCGTGGACAGCACCAGCGAAGATGCTTCCCAACACAATCCAAAGGAAGGATGCCGTGCCGAACTGTGCACCCATAATGGCGCCGATGATGGGCCCGACACCTGCGATGTTCAAAAACTGAATCAGGAAGATACGCCAAGGCTTCATCGGCACGTAGTCGACGCCATCGGCCATGGTGGTTGCAGGTGTGGCACGCTGTGGGTCGGCACCGAAGAGTTTCTCAACGAGTTTTCCGTATACGAAATAGCCGAGGATGAGTACGGCCAAAGCGATAAAGAAAGTAATCATAGGTCTATGTGTTTAATTGCCGCAAAATTACAGTTTTTGAAAAACAAAATGCACGGTCGTGACCAAAAAATACAAACAAAAAGCGGCCAGAATTCCTTCAAGCCGCTTGATGGTTGTTTTGTGACAATGCTTAATCGTCGATTTTGGTCACGTTGAAGCACTTGTCGAACTTGATTTCAAGTTCACTGGAGAGTTCGATTTCCCAACTTCTGCGTTTCTTCTCGATTTTGATGATGCTTTGGTTGGCAAAGTTGGTCTTCACGTAAGTGGAGATTTGCTCGGGAACGAGTTCGGCAGGCACAGCGGTGTATGTATTAGAGTGCTCACAGTCAATTTTCTTCCATTCGAAGTCGCGTGTGAAATCAAGTTGCGTACCGTCGCTCAGCCTCACTTCATATTCATCCCATTCAGGCTTCACTATGAGGACATTGGCTTTTGGAAAATAGGTCTTTACAAATTCAGTAATAGCTGGAGTAGGGTCGTTGGTGATGGGGTCGATCCCTTCAGTGACTTGTTGTTTTTCAATGTTGTTGGCCATTACGTTGTATGTTCCGAAACAAAACAGCGCAACAAAAGCAGTGATGATAGCTAGTTTTTTCATTTTTTTTGTTTGTTAATTATGTAATGTGGTTATGATTCTTTCTTTCCGCCGAATTCCATCAGATATGCCTTCAGGAATGCGTCGATATTTCCGTCCATAACGCTCTGTACATCAGATGTTTGGTAGTTTGTGCGATGGTCCTTAACGCGTCGGTCGTCGAAGACGTAGGAGCGGATTTGGCTGCCCCATTCGATTTTCATCTTGCCCGCCTCAATCTTGTTTTGCTCCTCCATGCGGTGGCGCATCTCACGGTCGTAGAGTTGTGACTTCAAAAGGCGCAAGGCGTTCTCTCGGTTCTTGGGTTGGTCGCGGGTCTCGGTGTTTTCAATGAGGATTTCCTCTTCCTCGCCCGTGTAGGGGTCTTTGTATTGGTAACGCAAACGCACACCCGACTCCACCTTGTTTACGTTCTGTCCACCAGCACCGCCACTACGGAAGGTGTCCCACGATAGACGCGACTGTTCAATCACGATCTCGATGGTGTCGTCGACAAGCGGGGTGACAAACACCGAGGCGAACGAGGTCATGCGTTTGCCTTGGGCGTTGTACGGGCTGACGCGCACCAAACGATGCACGCCGTTTTCGCCTTTCAGGTAGCCGTAGGCATAGTCGCCTTCGATCTTCATCGTCACCTGCTTGATGCCCGCGTCGTCGGCTTCCAAAAGGTTCGAGATGGTGAGCTTGTACTTGTGGTTTTCGGCGTAGCGCATATACATTCGCATGAGCATCTGCGCCCAGTCTTGGGCTTCTGTGCCACCCGCGCCAGCGTTGATTTTCAGCACGGCGCTCATCGGGTCGGCTTCCTCTTGCAACATGTTCTTGAACTCCAAATCCTCGATGATTTTCAGCGTGGCGTTGTACTGCTCGTCCACTTCCTCCTCGGTGGCTTCGCCTTCCTTGGCGAAGTCGAAGAGCACGGTAAGGTCGTTGCCAGCGTCTTCGGCCTGCTTGTAGCCATTGAGCCAGCCCTTCACCTCGCGCACTTTCTTCATCGTGGCTTCGGCGGCCTTCGGGTCGGCCCAAAACTGCGGGTCTTGCGTCTTTTCGTCTAATTCTTGTGCTTCGATGGTACGTCGGTCGACGTCAAAGATACCTCCTCAAGGCATCAATCCTCTTACATACGTCTTTAAGTTGGTCAGCAGTAATCATATTATAATAAGGTGTTGTTTTTTGACTGCGGGACTTCGAGACGCGTGACCTACTCCCCCTTGAAAGGGGGCCGGGGGGATTAAAAACTCGCGTCTCGCAGTCTCGTGTCTTTATTCTTTCTTTTCGGGCTGCAAAGGTAGGGAAAAATGTTGTAATTGCTGCAAATTCACTAT
This sequence comes from Bacteroidales bacterium, assembly GCA_017428285.1. Next base: position 52,699 of record JAFRRE010000126.1, read on the forward strand.
TTTTGTCGCTGTGAAGAGAAAATTGTTCATAGGATTCGCCTTTTTCATGGGCTTGATGCTGCTTGCTTGCCATCCCACCTCCCGCGATGCACGGCAAACCGCTCACGATGCCTTGGAAAACGCTTGCATCCAGTTGGATTCGGGCAACAAGGCGGATGCTATGCGCTTGTTCAAGGAGGCGGAGCATTACGGTTTATTGGCGGGCGACACGTTGACTTTGGCTTATGCACGGTTCAACATTGCGAGATGCTTGGGTGAATATGCCAATGAAGAGGAGATCTTTTCTCTATTAAAGGCCGCCGACGAGGGCTTTGGCGACAATTACACCGAGCGCGCCAAAGTGATGACCTTTTGGGGCGATTACTACCAATTCCACAGGCAATTCGACAGCGCGGAAGTCTATTTGAACCGTGCGATGGACTATGCGGAACGAAGTGGTTCGATTGATGCGAAACGTTGTGCCTTG